>NZ_JAQRFJ010000069.1:0-15473 GCF_028599065.1 Xenorhabdus sp. PR6a
GGCAAGTTGTTGCAACGTAATTCGTTCAGGTTCAGAAAGCACTATCTTTGATTTCATGAGTAGAAGCAGTCAGTGGGTTTATTAGCATGTCCGTCATTATAACAAAAGTGCAAATTATTTCATTGGTTTACTTAGTAGAATCACCTCAACTTCCATATGATTCAGTAAAATAATTGGATAAAACCATTTTGAATAATCGATATTAAGTCTGTTTACTCATTATTGGATCATGTTTTTTTACAATATAAATAGGTGCAGTTTATATTTATAACTCCTTGGCAAACGAATTTTGCCGCTATCTTATTTAAATTACATAAAGCCAGGTAAAGGAAACTTACAGTTACTCAAACAAATACCCATCAAAATCCGAATCATCGACATCCAATAACACCAGCAGTCGCCGCCTCACATTTTCCAGATGCTGCCACATGGCTTGTTTCGCTGCTATAGACTCTTTTCTCATTAAGCCACCCAATCGATGGCCTAACTTACAAACTCAGTACAATTGCTCTTTACACAATCCTAACCGCTGTTCCCGATACGGCGACCATCAGCATACCGCCATTTTTGCCGACGGTTTCATAGTCAATATCAATGCCGACAACCGCATTGGCACCTAAAGCCTGGGCTTGTGCATTCATTTCTGCAAAGGCAATCTCCCGTGCATTTTTCAATTCTTTTTCATAAGCGCCAGAACGTCCACCGACGATATCCCTGACCCCGGCAAAAAAATCCTTCACAATATTTACACCAAGAATCGTTTCCCCAGTGACGACACCCAGATAATCTGTGATGGTATGGCCTTCTAGTAAGGGTGTTGTTGCATTTTTCATAATCAATCTCCGTTTGGAAAAAACATAATGCCAATTTGTCTGTATCTTCTGACAGGGGGATAGTGAGCTTAATTATTTTTATTTCAATAAAATAAACCAATGATAAAAAGGGTTATTAAAACAATAAAATCATCCTCATAAATCCATAGACCCCACCAATAAAAAAGCGCGTCAGAATACCACAGCAAGAGAACGAACGTCCGCGCCTGTGGAATGTATCAACGGGCAGGGGGTTGATGGTGATGGCGTTTGCCTTGGGGATCGGTCTGAATTTATTGAAAGATAACACTATTTTCTGGTTGGAAAGCAATCAATAAGAAATAATTTCAATGCGATATAATTATCATCAAAATGATACTTGATGTTATTATTTGTGAAATGGTAATAAAAAATGACATATTGTCATTGTTTCAGCTTTCAATTTGGCCTTACTGCGTTTATGATGCGCGCTTCGTAATTTCAACCGGCGCCACTGGCTTTGAGCTTTAGCGGAGAAATGATGCCTCCCGCTAGCTGACACAGTCTTTTCCCGTGGCGGTTCTATCTGCATTATTCCAAGGGATAGATGATAGCATAAATGACTGAGAATACCTCTCTGACACCACTTGTTGAACTGAAAGCCTTGAGTAAGGGTTTCGACGGTAAACAAGTTATTTCACCGCTCGATTTGACCATCAATGATGGCGAGTTCCTGACCATTCTTGGGCCATCCGGTTGCGGCAAAACCACAGTACTCCGTCTGATTGCCGGGCTGGAAGATGCGGATGGCGGCAAAATTTTACTGGAAGGGCAGGATATTACCGATATTCCCGCCGAGCACCGTCACGTTAATACGGTTTTCCAAAGTTATGCCCTGTTCCCCCACATGACCGTATTTGAAAATGTCGCTTTCGGGCTTCGAATGCAGAAGACACCGGAGAAAGAGATTGCCCCGCGTGTTGAGGAAGCATTGCGCATGGTTCAGCTCGGAGAGTTTGCCCAGCGTAAGCCTGCCCAGCTTTCCGGCGGTCAGCAACAGCGTGTGGCCATTGCCCGTGCCGTGGTGAATAAACCCAAGGTGCTGCTGCTGGATGAATCGCTGTCCGCGCTCGATTACAAATTGCGCAAGCAGATGCAAAATGAGTTGAAGGCGCTCCAGCGTAAGCTCGGCATCACCTTTATCTTCGTGACCCATGATCAGGAAGAGGCGCTGGTGATGTCTGACCGCATCGTGGTGATGCGTGACGGGCGCATTGAGCAAGATGGCTCTCCGCGTGAGATTTATGAAGAGCCGAAAAACCTGTTTGTTGCCCGCTTTATCGGTGAAATCAATATTTTTGATGCCGAAGTGCTGCATCGCATTGATGAGCAACGGATACGCGCCAATGTCGAAGGTCACGAGTGCGATATTTTCACGTCGCTGCCGGTGACGGTTGGGCAAACGCTGAAAGTGCTGCTGCGCCCGGAAGATCTGCGGGTAGAAGAGATCAATAACGGTGAGCAGGTATCGGGGCTGATTGGTTATGTGCGTGAGCGCAACTACAAGGGCATGACGCTGGATTCCGTGGTCGAAATGGAAAATGGCAAGATGGTCATGGTAAGTGAATTTTTCAACGAAGATGATCCTGATGTTGACCATTCTCTGAACCAAAAGATTGCCGTGACGTGGGTGGAAAGCTGGGAGGTTGTGCTGGTCGATGAAGAAGACGCGTAAGCTATTCCAGAATATTGTCATTACGGGCATCGTCGCCTGGCTGATGCTGTTCGTCTTTTTGCCGAACCTGATGATCATCGGAACCAGCTTCCTGACCCGTGATGATGCCAATTTAGTGCAGATGGTCTTCTCGCTGGATAACTATAGCCGACTGTTCGATCCACTGTATGCCGAAGTGTTGCTGCATTCACTGAATATGGCGATTGTCGCGACGCTGTGCTGTCTGGTGATTGGCTATCCGTTCGCTTTTTTCCTGGCGCGTATGCCGGAGAAACTGCGGCCGCTGATGCTATTCCTGCTGATCGTGCCGTTCTGGACGAACTCGTTAATCCGGATTTATGGCTTGAAGATGTTCCTCAGTACCCGTGGCTATATGAATGATTTTCTGCTGTGGGTGGGAATTATCGATAAGCCGTTGCGCATTATGTATACCCCCGAAGCCGTTGTGCTGGGGCTGGTTTATATCCTGCTGCCGTTTATGGTGATGCCGCTTTATTCCAGCATTGAGAAGCTGGATAAATCTTGTCTGGAAGCCGCGCGCGATCTGGGTGCGGGGAAATTGCAGACCTTTATCCGTATCATTGTGCCACTCACCATGCCGGGCATTATCGCCGGTTGCTTGCTGGTCATGTTGCCGGCGATGGGGCTGTTCTATGTGGCGGATTTGATGGGCGGCGCGAAGAACCTGCTGATCGGTAACGTGATTAAGAGCCAGTTCCTTAATATTCGTGACTGGCCGTTTGGCGCGGCGACCAGTATCTGTCTGACGCTGGTCATGGGGCTGATGTTATTGGTCTATTATCGTGCGGCTAAGTTACTGAACAAGAAGGTGGAACTGGAATGATCGGACGCCTGTTGCGCGGTGGCTTTATGACCATCGTTTATGCTTACCTGTATATCCCGATTATTATCCTGCTGGTAAGCTCGTTTAACCAATCACGTTTTGGCATTCGCTGGCAGGGTTTTACCACCGAATGGTATAGCCTGTTGTTTTCCAATGACAGCCTGCTACAAGCGGCCGGCCACTCTCTGACGATGGCGGTTGCATCCGCCACCTTCGCGACCTTGATTGGTTCCCTGACCGCCGTCGCCTTGTATCGTTACTCGTTCCGGGGCAAAAAGTTTGTCGGTGGCATGTTATTTGTCGTGATGATGTCGCCGGATATCGTGATGGCGATTTCCTTGCTGGTGCTGTTTATGCTGCTCGGCATCTCACTGGGGTTCTGGTCACTGCTGTTTTCGCATATCACCTTCTGCTTGCCGTTTGTCGTGATCACGGTTTACTCCCGCCTGAAAGACTTCGACGTCAAGATGCTGGAAGCGGCGCGTGATTTAGGGGCGGGGGAATTGACGATTCTGCGAAAAATCATCCTGCCGCTGGCGATGCCGGCCGTGATGGCGGGTTGGCTACTGAGCTTTACCCTGTCGATGGACGATGTGGTTGTCTCCTCATTTGTGACGGGGCCAAGCTATGAAATATTGCCCCTTAAGATCTATTCGATGGTCAAAGTGGGAATTTCGCCGGAAGTGAACGCATTGGCAACGATTTTGTTACTGATGTCGTTGGTTTTGGTGCTGATTAGCCAATTTGTGATGCGTGACCGCACGGGTAAGTCTTAATCTTCTTGTAAGCGTGGTTGCGGGTTAGCCACGCTTTTCTTGTTTGTGACTTTACCCTGCAAAATGCGGCTTTTATAATAGCCGTTTTTTGGGGGGTAGGTTCACGCGGAACCTATATTACGATACTAACGCACTAACTGCGTGGAAAAGATGACATGAAAAAGTGGTTTTACCTGCTTGCCGCCGGGATGATGGCATTAAGCATTGGCTCGGTGAATGCCGCTGATGATGGCAAGACGCTGTATTTCTACAACTGGACTGAATACGTTCCGCCTGGTTTGCTCAACCAGTTCACGAAAGAAACCGGGATTAAGGTGATTTATTCCACCTATGAATCCAATGAGAGCATGTACACCAAGCTGAAAACCTATAAAGATGACGCTTATGATTTAGTGGTTCCATCTACTTACTTTGTCTCGAAGATGAGTAAAGAAGGGATGTTGCGAAAAATCGATACCAGCAAATTAAGCAACTTCCATAATCTTGATCCTAATTTGTTGCACAAGTCTTTTGATCCGAATAACGATTATTCTATCCCTTATATTTGGGGTGCCACCGCGATTGGCGTCAATGGCGACAATATTGATCCCAAAACGCTCTCCTCCTGGGCTGATCTTTGGAAGCCAGAATACCAAAGCAGCCTGGTGCTGACTGACGATGCGCGTGAAGTCTTCCAGATGGCGCTGCTGAAACTGGGGTATTCCGGCAATACCACCGATCCGAAAGAGATTGAAGCGGCTTATCAGGAGCTGAGAAAACTGATGCCGAATGTACTGGCATTTAACTCGGACAATCCGGCCAATCCCTTTATGGAAGGGGAAGCGGATATCGGCATGATGTGGAACGGTTCTGCTTATGTTGCGCGCCAAGCGGGTACGCCGGTGGAGATTATTTGGCCGAAAGAAGGCGGGATTTTCTGGATGGATAGCCTGGCTATTCCGGCGAATGCCAAGAATGTCGATGGTGCGATGAAGTTAATCGATTTCTTGTTGCGCCCGGAAATTGCGGCACAGGTTGCCAAGAAAATTGGTTACCCCACCCCGAACATGGAAGCGAAAAAATTACTGCCAAAATCGATGACAGAAGATAAATCGCTGTATCCCGATGAAGCGGTGATCCAGAAAGGCGAATGGCAGAGCGATGTCGGCAATGCCAATATCCTGTATGAAGAATATTTCCAAAAACTGAAAGCCGGTCAGTAAACCGGTATTGCGTTTGAATACAGGCTCTAAAAGAAGGATTTTAGCGCCTGTATTGCCTAACATTATCATCTCTGACTATAATGTCACCGTTATTCCTCTGACCAACCTGACTAAGAAGGTATTTCCCTACGATGAACTAAGTCCTGCCAGAAAATGTATCCGGATACCCAAAGGTATTCTTTTTTCTGTTCCTGGCAGACAACCGTTCTCATCCGTTTCTCTCCTGAAAAGAGATCCCTGCATTGTCTGCCACCTGTATTCAGGAGGTACGCATGACAATAGCCTGTCATTTTTCACAACTGAGTATCGAATTTAACCAAAAAAACCTATTTCCGCCCCTAAGCGGGACACTGTTTTGCCAACAAACCGCCCTGATCGGCAGTAACGGAAAAGGCAAATCAGTCCTGTTACGGCTGCTGGCGCAGAGATTATTGCCTGCCTCAGGGCATATCGTCTGGAATAGGCCCTTTATCTATGTTGACCAACTGACCCGGCTGGCGGGAGAAACCCTTGCCGATGCCTTGGGCGTCACCGCGCTCTATCAGGCTTTTCAGCGGGTAGAAGCCGGAACTGCGACAATGGATGATTTCGAGCAACTTGATGGTCAGTGGCAACAACCGGCGATATGGCAGAGCCTGCTGGACTCCGCCCGTTTACCGGTATTGATGGAGACGCCGGTACAAAACCTCAGTGGCGGGCAACAAACCCGACTTGCCCTGTGCCGCGCTTTTCTGCATAGCGACCACTTTCTCCTGCTGGATGAGCCGGATAATCATCTCGACCATGAAGGGCGGCAATGGCTGACCGACAGGCTGGAACAACACAAAGCCGGTGCGCTGGTGGTCACCCATAATCGTGCTTTGCTTGCTCATATGCAGGCGATTTTTGAGTTAACCGATAAGGGACTCAGCGAGTATGGCGGCAACTATGCCCTTTATGCAGAGCAGAAGGCTTCTGCCATCGCCTCACTTGACGCGGCCTCTGAGCGTCTGGATACCCGAATCCGTAACGAAAAGCGTCAACAACAGACCAGCCTGCAAAAAGCCGCCCAGCGGCGCAGACAAGGCGAAGTTATCCGCCGCAGTGGTTCTCAGTCACTCCTGTTACTCGATATGCAGAAAAACCGGGCAGAACAGCGGCAGTCTAATGTTGCCCAACATCATCAACGGGTATTGGGAAACCTGCAAACCCAATTACAGGAACTCAATGAGAAAAAGACCCATACCCGGCAACAAAAAATGGTGCTGAACTACCAGCCGGACGGACAAAAGGTCACCCTATTTGCCTTAAGGCTCAGATTACCCTACGGCTATTCTGAGCCACTCTCATTCACGGCGTATAGCGGAGAACACTGGCACATCAAAGGCAGTAACGGCAGCGGGAAATCCACCCTCTTGAAAGTGCTGAGTGGAGAAATCCTGCCTGTATCAGGAGAATATCGGATAAATGACACTTTTTGTTATCTCGACCAGCACCTGAACCTGCTGGATAAAACCTTGCCAGTTGCAGAAGCATTACATCACTACCAAGGTGCATTTTCTGTCGAACAATGGCGGACTCAGCTCGGCATGTTACGGATAAGGGGAGATAAATCGCTCCAGCCTTTAAACCAGCTCAGTGGGGGAGAACAATTGAAAGCCACGCTGCTGGCGCTGATACACAGCCCCTCGCCGCCGGCCGTGCTTTTGCTGGATGAACCGGATAACCACCTTGATCTGGATTCCAGGCAGTTATTAGAGGCGCTGCTTTGTGAATATCAGGGGACATTGCTGCTGGTTTCCCATGATGAGGCCTTCGTTGAAAACTGCGGTATCACCCATGAACTGAACCTTTCTGATTGAGACAAACGAAACTGTTTTGTCAATTATTGCTTAAATACCTGGCTGCGATGCCAGGTAATAAAACATAATCTATACACCTTTTAGATTCCAATTTTCAATGCAGTAAAATAATTTTTCCTGAAGAAAATAGAAAATGAATCGTTATGATCTTTAGGGATTCCAATTAGGTGGTAATTCGGGAAGTTTTATTCCAGTGAGTTCAGGCCCTGAATAATATTGATAATATTCTAATACCTCTTGACTGTATTTTTTTCCATACACTAAACCAGTAAAAACTTCTGCAACAAACTCATTAGAGTTCTGTTTCTCTATCGCATAACCGCTCACTTGTTCAACAATTTTTGCCGGGATATTATGTATATTGTGTTGATCAATCCTTTTGGCAAGCCAAAATTTTTCTTTTGATTCGGTTCGTTGTGCATGAATGATATGTCCAATTTCATGTACGATGGCAGCAATGACCTTTGTTGAGTTTTCGGAGTTCAATTCCAATGACTTCCTACTTCCTGATATAGCTTCGTGATAAAGTTGATCTGGTACACCCCATCCAATTTGAGCTGTTATATTCTTATTTCTATCTTTTTATTTCTGATGGAATCTCTCAGGGAAATTACTCGATTATCTCTCTTTTTTTTCTGTTTATACAAAACGACCTCCTATATAACATTGTCGGACTAGGACAATCAAACTTACACCTTTCAAGAGTAAAAATAAAATAACAAAAAGTCATAATCACATATGAAATTAATTTTTTATCTATCTAATTTTTATCTATCATTATGAAATATAATGATATTTATGTCAGATAAATTTAAAGCTGTCGTTCGCAAGGCGGTCGCTTATGAGGCGAATCCAATAATAACAATATCTTATACATGGTTATTTTTTTCAACTAAATAGCGTTTAAAAATGGCAGGAGTTAATCTTGTCCCGTGCATCGCGCGGGACAAGATTGCAAGCTCTCGCTATGATGAAAATCTATTTAGAAATAACATCATAAATATAAAAAGGTATGCTTGCTAAAATAAAAGAAGAAATTTGTGTTATTGTAAATATAAAAGGTAAAAAGAGAGACAGTATTATTGTCTTCTTCAAGCTTCTATCCAATACAAAAAAGTAACTTACTACCGCAAATATTAAATATAAAAAAACAAATTGAACTGCCCGTAGCAAAATAAAAATCATCATTTACCCTTAAGGTGTTATTTAACGAAATTATCCATTTACATCCATAAACAGGGTGCTTATATAATAAAAAGCCATCAGCAAATGAAATGAAAATATTTCAGTTAATAGATATATTGCCGAAATGATAAGTGAAAATTTTATTGATTTCTTTTTGTTCCTGTTTAAAATAAAAAAATAATTTACTAACGCAAACAGCACGAAAAAAACAGAGAATTGAGTCACATGTAATACGAGTAATTTCATCGTATCCTCAAAAATTTTTAGAAATGATTATCAATATCTTTTATTTTTATTGTTTTGAATATAGACATATAGAGTTGGATTAGTGAAATTGTGATGTATATCACAAATAATCAAGCGAAATCCAACAGTTGAGTATAAAATCGTCATTCCACATTGATGCTGTAACATTCTGTTTTAACTAACAATTAACATATGAGAGCAAAACAACCATATGATGGTAAATCATAATATTATAGAATTAGGTGCGAAATATCGGATTTAACGTTAATTGTCTGCTAATTAAGAAATATCCTCTTTCTGTTCACCCCATTGCCTGATAAATAATGGCCTACTATAACCCCGAACTCAGAAAGTATATTCTTCATATTTATACCTTAAGTTAAATAAATAGAATGATGATATACACGGGCATTATCATATTTTGCATTGCCAAATGGTAAGGAATAAGGAGATCAGAATGAACTACCGTATTGAACGGTTAATATACCGATTATTATGCTGTTTATTGGGATGGGGAACGGTTGGGGTTGTTTACCATTTTACTGCAAATTATCAAATGAATGCCGATGATCGCGCGACGGTATTGCCGCTTTCTGTGATTGATGAATGGATCACATTTTCTTCCAACGGTATTTGGCTCTATCTCTCATTCTTCCTGTTAATACCTCTGGCCTATTTATACTGCCCATTATCCCGTATTCGCTGGCTGATGTTGGCAATGCAGGGCTGTGCCCTGTTTTCTGGGGGGATATATGTGCTCTATCCGACAACGCTCGATTATCCGCCAATTGCAGGTGACAACATCGCCGATCGCCTGCTGGCTTATTTGAGCATGATAGATTCGACACAAAATTGTCTGCCTTCATTACATGCTTCACTGACGGTATTATCCGTCTATGCCCTTTGGCAAAAGGAGCAAAAGATCCGGCGGTGGCTGTGGTTAACGTGGGGAGTATTGATTGGCTTTTCCATTATCCAATTGCGACGGCATCTGTTTATCGACCTGATGGCGGGAATATTAACAGCGGCTGTGGCCGGTATTCTGTGTCAGTTAATTTTACAGGCTTTCTCAACTGGCTCTGATCGTCAGAGAAAGAAGTTATTTATATAATTCACTAATGAAATAAAAAATCAAAATAACTATTAATATGAATTAAATCAAGTTGGTTTATTTGTTAATTAACATTGACCTTTATTTTACATAGACACAACAAATTCTATAGTGAAATCTCATGACATGTTTGACATATTAAAAAAAATTTATGGCATTGAAAGGAAGAACCGAGAAAACTTTTTATTTTTCATGTGGCTGGATTGGATATTTCAATTTAGTAATATGATGTATCATAAATATAGACTTCCTGTTTAACGGACTATCTGATAAATACTCATTTATTCTCACCCCTACTCAGAATCCACTTCATATTCTGACAATAAAATTAAACAAAAAATTAACATTTGGAAGTGATAAAAAAAATGAAAAACTCACATGAATTGATCCCATTAAAGATCATTGCATCTGGTATCGCTTTACCAGAAAACAAAGTGTATTCCTCCGATTTAGACTTGAAGTTAAATAAACCGCGTGGTTTTGTCGAAAAACATTCTGGAATAGAATATCGCTATCATGCAGATTATAAATTGTCTCAAGCTAAATTAGCCGCAGAGGCTTTGCATGATACGTTAAAAACTCATCAAATTTCGCCGGATTCCATTGACTTGCTGATTTCGGCTTCTGCCATCCCGATCCAAGCCTTACCTTATTCCGCTGCCCATATTTTAAAAGAGAGTCAATTAAAAGCTGGGATCGCTTGCTTTGATATTAATGCAAGCTGTGTCAGTTTTATCTCTGCGCTGAGTGTTGCCGGTGGCTTGTTGGCGACCCGGCAGTATCGGCGTATTGCGATTGTCTCCGCAGAAATGGCTTCGCGTGGCATTGACTGGTCACACCAAGAGTCCTCGCTGATTTTTGGCGATGGCGCGGCTTGCATGATCGTCGAAAGAGGCGATGGGCAAAGTGGGATTGTGACCTACAAACATGAAACTTATCCGGAAGGTCTCGAATTATGTGAAATCCGGGCGGGCGGAACCCGCAAGAATCTGCGTACTGGCATGGAAGACAGTGATTTTCTGTTCCAGATGCAGGGTAAGCCCCTGTTTAAACTGACGGCTTCATTGATTGAAGGTTTTACCGAACGTGTACTGGCGGATGCCAATCTCAACATGTCTGATATTGATACCGTCGTACCGCATCAGGCGAGTCATTTGGGGCTGAAACATATTCTCAAGCGATTGAATATCAAGGATGAACGCTTTGTGAATATCTACCGCTGTCGCGGTAATCAGGTCTCGGCATCCATCCCCAGTGCGTTGCATGAAGCCATGATGACTGATCGCTATTACGGTCGTGATTATGTGATGTTGCTTGGCACGGCCGCGGGTCTTTCATTAAGTGAGATGATCTTAAGACCATGAAAATTCTTGTAACCGGTGCAACAAGTGGGTTGGGGCGCAATGCCGTTGATTACCTGTTATCGCAGGGTGAAGCCGTGGTGGCAACCGGGCGTGATCCGCAGGCGGGCGCGTTATTGGCGCAATTGGGCGCGGAGTTTCGCCGCGCTGAGCTGGCGACGTTAACCGTGGATGAAGCCAGCGAACTGATGTCAGATTGTGATGCCGTCTGGCATTGTGCCGCCAAATCCTCGCCCTGGGGTGATCCTGATGAATTTGAGCGCATCAATTTGACGGCGACATCCCGGTTGGTACAGGCGGCAGGCATCGGGGGTATCCGGCGGTTTATCCATATTTCTACTCCGGCGGTCTATTTTAATTTTTCACATCAACAAAATATTACCGAAGAGCAGCGCAGCCAGCGCTTCGCCAATGATTACGCTCGAACCAAATTTTTGGCGGAAGAGTGCATACACCAACAGATTCCCCGCTATCCTGATACCACTTACATTATCCTGCGCCCCCGTGGGTTATTTGGCCCGCATGATCGAGTGTTGTTGCCGCGCCTGCTGGCTCAGGTTAAAGCCAGCAAAGGCGTTATGGCCTTGCCGGCGGGGGGAAGAAATGTGTTAGATATCACTTACGTCATGAATGTCGTCCACGCTATGTCACTGGCGACTCAGCGCGAAGGGTTGCAAAGTGGCGCGATATATAACATTACCAATCAACAACCACAGCCATTGGCGAAAATTTTGGGGCAATTATTTGATGAAATGCAGTTTGATTACCGGATCAAATCATTGCCTTATCCACTGCTGTATGGCGTTGCGGCAATACTGGAAGGCATTGCCCTGCTTACCCGAAAAGAGCCGTTGCTGACACGTTACGGTATTGGGGCGGCTTATTACTCCATGACACTGGATAACTCAAAGGCGCGGGAAGAACTGGGATATTCGCCGATTTATAGCATGGAAGAAGGTATTCATTTAACGGCCAACTGGCTGAAACAGACAGACCAACAGACGGGTTCACATGGTTAAGATGCGTGTTTTTGAGGCGGGATATTGCACTCATCCCGGTTGCATGGCACTGAAAGGTGCCAGTCTTCGCGTGTGTAAATTTCCCGCCCGTGCGTGGTTGCTGGAGTGTCATGATAAGCGTTGGCTACTGGATACCGGATACGCCAGCCATTTTTACGATCATACCCGCAGTGGGATCATCCGCTTATATCGCAGGGTCACGCCGGTCTACTTTGACACTAAAGATTCATTGGTGATGCAGCTAAAAGCAGAAGGCATTCAGGCGCGTGATATTGAGGGCATCATCATTTCTCACTTTCATGGTGACCATATCGCCGGATTACGGGATTTTCCGCAGACCAAATTTATCTGTTCGGGGCAAGGTTGGCAGCAAACCCGCCACTTGCGTGGTATCGCTGCGCTGAAAAAAGCCTTTGTGCGGGGGCTAATCCCGGAAGATTTCGAATCCAGAACCCATTTTTATGAAGGGTTCGCAACCAGCCCATTGCCGGAAGAATTAGCCGTCTTGGGGGAAGGTTATGCCGTGCCGGGCAGCCAGAAACAGATATTGATCGTTCCGCTGCCGGGACATGCGGCCGGGCACCTTGGCTTGTGTGTATTGACGCCGCAGGGATGGGTATTGCTGGCGGGAGATGCCGCCTGGTCACCAACGAATTACCGTGAACTGCGGGGGCCTGCAATGTTGGCGAATATCATTATGGATGACCGCCGTGCCTATTACGACACCTTGCATAAGCTGCATCAAATTGACCAAAAGCAGATCCCAATCCAGTTATGCCATGAGGGAGATTTGCAATGATATTCAAAATATTTTGGTACTACTGGAAGGCCAAAAAACAGTGGAAATTCTCCAACCGCGAGCAGCTTGAACAACACCAATTAAAGGCATTAGCCAGATTTAAGCATCAGGTGCTGGCGAAAAGCCCCTATTTTTCCGCATACCGTGATTTACCGTTGGCGGAATATCCGTTGATGAATAAAGCCATCATGATGGAAAATTTCGACCAGATGAACACGGCGGGTCTTAAGCGTGAGGAGCTTCTGGCTTGTGCCCGGTTGAGCGAACAGTCACGGGATTTCAAACCCACGGTCGGCAAATTCAGCGTTGGCATGTCATCGGGCACATCCGGGCAGCGCGGCATTTTCGTTATCAGCCCGAAAGAGCGGAACATTTGGGCAGGGATCATGCTCGCCAAAATGCTGCCAAAGGGCTTATTGCACGGTGAGCGGGTCGCGCTGTTTTTGCGGGCGGGCAATAATCTCTATGACAGCGTGCAAAACCGTTGGATCTCCTTTCGTTTTTTTGATCTGTTCGCTGACTTTAATCAGCAGGTGCGGGCATTGACAGAGTATCAACCCACGATTATTGTGGCACCTGCCCAAGTATTGCGGGCGCTGGCATTGAAGATTCAACAAGGTGAAGCCGCCGTGTCGCCAGTGAAAGTGATTTCGGTGGCAGAAGTGCTGGAGCCGCAAGATCGCCAACTGTTGCAGAGCGTATTTCGGGACGTGGGCGAAATTTATCAGGCAACGGAAGGTTTTCTGGCGTGTACCTGCCCGCATGGGACGCTGCATCTGAATGAAGAATTTCTGCATATTGAGCCAAACTGGATTGATGAATCGCGTTTTAACCCGATCATTACCGATTTTACGCGGGAAACTCAGCCGATTGTGCGTTATCAGCTTGATGATATTTTGCTGGTGAAGAAAACCCCGTGCGCTTGCGGCAATCCGGCACGGGCGATCGAGCGCATTGAAGGGCGCAGCGATGATCAGTTGATTCTGCCGGCGCAGGATGGTGGCAATGTAGGCATTTTTGCTGATCCTTGCTCGCGGATTATTGCCAATACCCTGCCGCTGACAAGTGATTATCGGCTGACACAAACGGATTTATTGCTGCGCCTGGAAGGTGATTGCGATATGGCGATCCTCAAACAGTGCCAGTCAGCGCTGACCGATTATTTCGCCAAGCAAGGCGTTGATATTGCTAAAATTACGTGGCAGTGTGTCGCGCAGACGATATCGCCAGATCTGTTTAATAAACGGCGCCGAATTATTCGAAAAAAGGAATAGGTTGGAGATTTTGTGCCTGATTAAAAATGGGTGTTATGGTTGCACATACAACACGGTTTGAAGATGGCACCGAAGTCATTCGTATTATCAGTGCCCGAAAAGCCGAGCGGAATGAGAGGAGACGTTATGAGCATGGTTAGATATAAAAGAAACGAACTGCCGCCGCTGAGTGAAAAACGGGAAGGTGAACTTCGGGAGCTTTCCGATAAGCCAGATAGTGATATCGATTACAGCGACATTGAACCACTGGATAACGCTTTCTGGAAGAACGCCACACAAGGGCAGTTCTATCGTCCGGTTAAAAAACAAACGTCGATAAGAATTGATGCAGATGTTCTGGCTTGGCTTAAAGACACCGGAAAAGGTTATCAGACGAGGCTTAACGCGATATTACGTGAAGCTATGATGCGTGATTTGCATCGAAAATAATATTCATGAGCCTGCTTTGCAGGCTTAATGAGATAGTTCCCCTCACCCTGTTAGCGGTATGTTGACAAGGTGATTTCTTTTTTCACGAGGCGGATTCATACATTCTTCAAGAGGTTTGAAACCCAACGGTACGGAAACCTGCTCTAATTTGACGTTGTATTATGATGTTGTTGTCATTTCTTTAAGTTGTTTGGGGAGCCTTTACAATCCCAATCTTCATGACTAAAATAGCGCCCCTAATCCTTCCTGAATTTGTGCTGCTGCAGGAAAAACAACACTTCTTCCCATCAAAACGGAAGAAGCGGTTTTTTGTTTTTCTAGGTAGCAAACATGTCTACATTTAATCGATTACAAAAACGTCTATCCCGTCAGGGAATCGAAACACATTACGAAAACTCTATTTATCATTTCAACAGAAACCAAATTGAAGCCAAGGTTCTGTTACCCAAATCCTTGCCATTGGAAGAAAGAGCGGTACAGCAACTGCTTGATCTTGCATCAGTACGTGTTCCCGGCAGTGATGCCAAGGTTTGTGAGGCGAGGGCAACACCCGATTTCCATCCAGGCTCAACAGCACCGGTTGGCAGTATTGTAGCCACTACAGAAGATTTGGTGATCCCGGCGGCGATTGGCACTGATATCAATTGTGGTATGCGCTTGCTCACAACGGGATTGAGCTATCAAGAAGCCGATGCCCAGAAAGCAGCACTGATTCAGCAGCTAAAAAACACATTGTTGCTGGATCAACGCGATGTGCCCGTGACGCCAAACTCATTTAGCGCCTTATTTGATGAGGGACTGGAAGCATGGTTACAAGAATTACCGTATCAGGGAATTTGGCAGCAGACTGATTTCAAGCG
>NZ_JAQRFJ010000007.1:0-92487 GCF_028599065.1 Xenorhabdus sp. PR6a
TAGTAGACCTTCTCGCCGTCCACGATGGACTTGATCCACTTGTTCTGAAAGCGTCCGGCAAATGGTTGTGCTGACGGTGGTAATGTCGTTATGTCAATAAAAAATACAGGCGGTTGAGTGTGCGCAGGGATTACGAATGAATATTGGTACTCTTCTTCTTAACGCCGTCATTCAGGGAACAGAGGACTACTTTGATTATCTTAATACAAATGCACTTCCCTCAGCATTCTCCTTTTATGAACGGACTGGCTTCATTAGGCTAAATACTCCGATTGAATTCAAGCCAGTGTCCATATAGTATTTAGATAGCGTAAGTAAAGTAACGCATCGCTTGATACCGTAACGCATTCAGCATAATTGTCAGCATTGATTTGCATATCGATACCGAATTTTTGATACAAAATTACGGCAGCATTATGTTAAAAACCCTGCTATTAGCAGAGTTTTTCTTGTAAGTTTACTGATTATTTTTCTCTTGAGCCTTTAAATATGATGCTCGGTTAGTTGCTCTATTAATGTAATCATTGATAGCTGGACTTATGCTGATACCACATACTTTAGCCCAAAGAAGCGTATGTGACATAAAAATATCCGCTAAAGTAAAGTTATTACCTGCAATCCACTCGCTACCTTTATCAAATTTAAGTTGGTTAATTACTTGCTCGGATTCCTTTCTAAAGTAATTAACTAATTCTAAAGAACGTTTTTTTTCGGAGATAAAAATCAGTTGTTTTAGTAAATTCCAGATTGGAGATTCTAAGTCTGTAAGAGCAAAGCTTAGCCAAGAATTGATGATTGATTTTTCTTTTAAAGCAGTTGGATAAAAATTTTTCTCTGGGTATTTCTCGCATAAATAAAGACATATCGATAATGTTTCTTCTATCGATATATCGCCATCCACCATAAAAGGGACTTTTCCGCGAGAGTGAGGAGATGTAACGCTAGGAATATCGTTAAGTAAATCAACTTTGATCGTATCATACGATACACCAAGCTCTTCCAATGTCCACAAAACTCTTAATGAGCGACTTTTAGGAAAAGTGTATATTTTCATGTGAGATCCTTAATTGGAAATGTAAAACTAAGGTGTGTTGACATTTCGTGAGTAAAATTTGAACAAAATCATGATTTGGTATAATTATTTTTGCCAAAAAACAACCCAACCTCACCATTGTTAAAAGTTAGGATGCGTTCAGTACATCCCCTTCACACTGGATAAATGAAAAGCCGCATTTCTGCGGCCTGGATAGGGAGATAATTGTCGTCTTGGTTCAAGTCAAGAACAGACTATTTTTTATCTGCCCGGAAGACGTCGAAATAGTCAGGTGTGACAAGAAAAGGAACAAACTCGCCATTAGACAATGATGAGTTGGAAACATCTGATAATCTGAATTTCATTTCCTTAGCCAGATTTATCCCATTTGCCACAAGAGGATAGTCTTTATTTTTCGCACTTGTCATATAAGTTCCAAGGCTAATTAACGTTGGTACAGGTTTGGTTCCCCTCTCCAGAATAATGCTCATCCTGATATCCAGTTTTCCCATCATATCTTTTTGGGCCTTTTTTATTCTATCAAGCACATCTTTTGGGATCACCGCACCCGCATAAGCCTTTTGGTGAGAAAGAATAAATACATCCGCATCATTACCCAATTGACCATCGTCCGGTAATACACCCACAGCGACAGGAATAGTGAAATGTGCATAGGAATCAAATTTCTTACGATAGCACTCCACATACTCGGCATTTTTAAAAATAGTAGGGACTTTCTGTTTTAATTCAATGAGGCTTTTTGATTCTTTACGTGAATCTTCATAGTCATTACAGGATGACACTTCGATATCGATGTCACCCTTAACCAGTTTATGCTCAATTGAGGTGAGATCATCTGTATTTACTTTCGTTTCCACATCAACCTTACAACCGGAAAGAACCAGCGTTGAAGCCGCAATAACTAACCATTTTTTCATTTAAATACCTTTAGATAATTTAAAGTATGTTCATATTGTCATCGCATTTAATCATAAACTCTGCATGATTTTCACTATTTTTGTAACGCGCTAGCTATTCGTTATAACGGTTTGTGATGGCGATCTCCCTAGCGATATTTGGTTTGAACTTAAAAAAGCTCACTCATGACGCAATGGTTTAAATGATGAGCAAGCTTACCCTCTACTATCATTATTTACGATAATTCTCCATCCAATGTACTGCATAATCCAATATCTCTTTAGCCGGAACAAGCAATGTATTAGCAGAACCAATGGTACCTTTAAGAGTCAATTTTGGGTGCGAATAACAAAAATGTTCAACAATATCCTTAAAATAACCTTGATAAAACTGTTCACAAACGGAATCTATAGTGTCAAATTCCTCTAACATAACCCATACTATTTGGTTATTTTGCAATAATGGTACCTCCATCTTTCTAATATTCTTGTTTGGAATATTTGCCAAATGTTCAGCATGATGCAAAAGGCTCATAGTGTCATATGGAGCACCAATCATAAGAACTTTTCCCTGATGCTCTACCAATTTGGCAAATGGTGAGTCACTACCATAGCCATAATTTAATGAATGATTTTCGACGAAATACTCAGCATTATTTCCAATAGCAACTACAGAAGCACCAGGATTTTGACTTCGAATAGCTCCTTTAGTTGTCCTGACACACTCAGCAAATACACCATGATCTCTGCTTGCTCGTGAAAATGCTCGATCATATGGCATGATTTCTGGTTTTAATTCAGATGGAACATAACCATTAACATCCAGGCGATCTTCATAATTTTGTTCCCAATTCGTATAACATAGCAATGTTCCTCCAATTCCCACTACAGTTAAAAGAGATTGAATAAGATCATCTGCACCATTCAAACAATTGCCAACAGATCGCATAGCGACATGAGCCATAACAACATCGTCTTGTTTTATACCTATTTTTTGTAGTTGTTGAACAAGCATTGTCTTTGACCAATATTTATCTTCGCCTATTTGGATCATATATCTAACCCTATATGTGATTGGGATCGACTGACATTTTGGCTAATCCCGTGTGCCTAAGACTCACTGCCTTTAGCAAGGATATCAAACGATGATGATTCATAAAGAGGATAAAAAAACAACACAACAACTAAAAAGTCAATATATTGATTTTAAAAGAATTAAATCAAATAGCCGTCGTTTAAGGTTGGTTTATTGCATATTCTTCCATTTGGGTCTACCTTATCTATGTGTACTCAAAATCCTACTTGTTTAGTACACCCTCATTTGCTTCTTATTTCGCTCTTCCCCTCCCTGAATTCAGGGAGGGATTTTTGTTATTAAAAAATACCCTAAAACAAAATTTTCCTGTCATCCGTAATCGTATCAAAATCAACGATAATGATATCTTTTAATAATATCTTCCTGGCACACCTCTGTCATAAATTGAGTATTTATAATTAACTAAATTTGTTATAAATATTTCTACGCAATTCCATTATCAGTAAATTAAGCCTCATTATTTAATGAATATAATAACAAAAAGGTAATTTTACTCATTTTACAGTCAAGTACGGAAAAAATAGGAAATTCATCATGAATATGAAAAAGTCATTACTTTTTGCGGGATTGACAGTTTTTGGTACAATTCCATTTTCCAGTATTGCTGAACCAAATTCAAATCATGGATATATCGACACACCACCAAGCAGAGCACTTTTATGCCAAAAAGGCATTAATAAAAACTGTGGGTCTATCATGTATGAACCACAATCGGTTGAAGGTCCCAAAGGTTTTCCTCAAGGAGGGCCTCCAGATGGACAAATTGCCAGTGGCGGTGTTGGTCAATTCAAACAACTCAATGAACAAAGTGTAGATCGCTGGCATCATGTCACTATCAATAAAGGAATAAACCAATTTAAATGGACAATAACAGCCAGGCATAGTACCACTTCATGGCAGTTTTTTATTACCAAACCTAACTGGGATCCAAACAAGCCTTTAACACGCGCTCAATTTGATTTAAAACCCTTCTGTGAACATTTTGATCATGGCAAAAGACCAGACAAAACTGTCTCTATAAATTGTGATGTTCCTGAGCGCTCAGGGTATCATGTTATTCTCGGTGTGTGGACAATTGCTGATACTGCTAATGCTTTCTACCAAGTTATTGACGCTGATATTAAATAATATTTTTTAATTAATTTGACATATTATTTATCAGTGTTAGTTGAGTACAAAAAGTGCTGGTTATTTACCAGCACTTTTACCTAAAAAATTAAAATATTTTCGGATAAAATATATTTTCCGATTCAATTCCATATATGGAAAAACATGAAAAAATCAACTATTCTTAGAATCGCCAGACCAACAGATAACCTTAATAAAATTGCAGAAATGTATTGTCATGGCTTAAATTTTATTATATTAGGTGAATTCAAAAATCACGACAGTTTTGATGGTATTATGCTCGGGCACCCTAACCACTCTTGGCATCTTGAATTTACTCATCATCACAATACACAGGTTGGTAAGGCACCAACTAAAGATAATTTATTAGTATTTTATATAGAAGATAAAGTTGAATGGCAAGAGCAAGTAAAATCAATGCAAGATGCGGGATTTATTCTCGTTCCTTCTTATAACCCTTATTGGGATAAAAGTGGAAAAACTTTTGAAGATATTGATGGTTATCGTGTTGTATTACATCACAGTGCATCAGAGATTTAATTATTTATTTCATCGTTAATTGCTCACTTAAGAGATTATTTTTACCATATTGAAAATTTATTCAATTAGGTTATTAGTGATAGTTTTATTAAAGTAGACTTCTATTTTTCATCTCTAATAGCCTAAATAAACCACTATTAATACTTATCTTATGATAAAAACATTTTCTGTTCAGATTCCCTTCGTATACGTAGATCTGTTAATTCGCTCCCATCGGCACGATCCCATTTCAAAAATTCCCCTGCTGCACCTTGGTAATCACCTGCATTCAATTTCTTCAATAATGTTGAATGGGTAAAATTACCGATTCCCAAATTGAAAATAAACGAACATAAAGCATCAAATTGTCCTTGAGTTAGAGGCACTTTAACTAATCGCTCAATGGCTCCATAAATAGAGATAAGATCTTGATGCAAAAATGCTTCAGCCTGTTGCGCAGTAATCACTTGTCCGGGCTTTACTCCCTTTGTATGACCATATCCAATTGTCCACGGCGCTGCTCCAGTGGCGGGATCTGGATAGGCTTTCAACCTCAAACCTTCATAATTTTTGAGTTTACTAATACCGCTTTCACTAATTTCCATTCATCTTCTCCACGGCTAAATTGAGTGCCAGAGTTCATTTTTGTATAAAAAACAACCCGCAAACCAAGTGTAGACTAAAAAACAATCAATGAAGCTATTATTGTTAAGGGGTAATAGAGTCGCAACAGAGATAAATGCAAAATAAAATATTAAATTTCAATGTATTATGAGCATTTGCAAGATTTTTTTAAATTTTAAAAAAATAATTTAATAAATGCCTTGACTCTTTTTGCTTTGAGCATAAAATCTACCTCAGAATTTAGATTTTCGTGAAGTAAATCACAATTTATAACCCTCAAAGGAAATCATCATGAAATCTGTAAAATCTTTCCTCTCAAATGTACATTGCGTTGTTATCCGGTTATCAGCAACTCATTTTATGTAAGCTCTGCCGCAGCGATGTATTTATTATCTCCCCGCGATGCGAGGAGATAATAGGTTGCTTTCGTCTTGCGAACGGCAACTTGACACCTATGGAATATATTCCATCAGAAATTAGGGGTTGCTATCAAAATATTTTTCAACTAAGGCATATAAAATAGCAATGGTTTCAATATCTGGCACGCCGTCATAATATGTCGAACGAAAGTGCATTTGAAATGCTTTGATTAACAATTGAAAATTTTCTTCTTTTTCTGCTCCAGTAACGTCATAGCCATAGCGTTTAAACTTTTCTAAAATCTCGGCGACATCAGGCAAACGATGATCAAATTGTTCAATATATTTCTGCTTAGTTTCTTCGTCATACCATGCTCCAATTCCCGCATCATATAACTCTTTCCACGGAAAATGGGGACCCGGATCAGTTTTTCTTTGCCATGCAATATCTGAATGCCCGACAACATGAGTTGGCTGAATATCTGGATAACGTTGTAATATATTGATGGCAAGCTCTTTGATCGCATCGATTTGGTCAGGATGATAAGGAGGGAAAGTGAAAATACCATCATCATCACTGGCTTCATTCACAATCTCAATGCCAATGGATGTATCATTTAACCCTTCTCGTCCAGACCAATAACTTATTCCCGCATGCCAAGCCCTTTCAAGTTCATCAACTAAATTGAATATATGAATTTTATCAAACCCAGCAGCCCGATAAGTTGGATCATCTGGGTTTGGAACTAAGTAATGAGCACTGACAAACTCTCCGGTCAATGCCTGAACAGATTTTTCAAAGTTCAGAGCGGTATAGTGCATAACTAAAAAGCGGGAGCGTCTGTTAAAACTTTTAGTTGAACGGTATGAATTACAATCAATTTTATACATCGTTGTTCTCCTTTATTTTTTTGCTCTATGTAACACTGTAAACGTTTAATTACCTCTAAAAAACATATTTTTTATCACAGTTATAATAAATCAGCAGGCATTTGAATCCACTCTATTCCATTAGATAAAAAAAGACACTTGTCAGGCAAGTGTCTTTTTTTATTACTTTGGTTTCTTTATTTTTAATTATTGTGACTTTATCAATTACACACTGATTTAATGAATAATTTTATAGTCAAAAATGAATTACAGATTGCAAGGTAGCGAGTTGATAATAAAAAAAGATGTATCTTGCTTGCGCATAAAACTATACCAACTTAAGGTTCAATTTCAATATCTGTCAGCGGATAACAACTACAGGGTAAAATTTCCCCTTCATTGACAAACGCCAATGGCTTACAAGGATATCCTACCTTTCCTTTTACCAGACGAACACGGCAAGAACCGCAATATCCCTGCCGACATTGATATTCAAGCTGAACTTTACCGTGCTCCAGTGCTTCCAATAAATTATCGTGGGAACTTGAAGAATAATGGATGTATAAGCCCTGCCGTGACGGCAGGGTAACTTTATAATCAGCCATATCAGAGTTCGAAACCGCTGAGATCCTCAGTATTGACTTCCGAATCAATCTGACCAACCAAGTAAGAACTGACTTCGACTTCCTGTGGAGCCACTTGAACATTATCAGAAACCAGCCACGCATTGATCCACGGGATCGGGTTAGAGCGGGTTTCAAATGGCAACTTCAAGCCAACTGCCTGCATCCGAATATTGGTGATATATTCGACGTACTGACACAGAATATCTTTGTTCAGGCCAATCATGGAGCCATCTTTAAACAGGTAATCAGCCCACTCTTTTTCCTGTTCTGCTGCCTGTACAAACAGTTCGTAGCACTGTTGTTCACACTCTTTGGCAATTTCCGCCATTTCAGGATCATCCTGACCAGAGCGCAGCAGATTCAGCATGTGCTGCGTTCCCGTTAAATGCAGGGCTTCATCACGGGCAATCAGTTTGATGATTTTGGCGTTACCTTCCATCAATTCACGTTCAGCAAAAGCAAATGAACACGCAAAACTGACATAGAAGCGGATGGCCTCCAGCGCGTTAACGCTCATCAAACACAAGTAAAGCTGCTTTTTCAATTCTCGCAGATTGATGGTGACAGTTTTGCCGGCAACATCATGCGTTCCTTCACCGAACAGATGATAATAGTTGGTCATTTCGATCAGATCATCGTAATACGCGGAAATGTCTTTAGCGCGTTTTAAAATCTGTTCATTTTCCACAATATCATCAAATACGATAGCAGGATCGTTTACGATGTTACGGATAATATGCGTGTAAGAACGCGAATGGATCGTTTCTGAAAACGACCACGTTTCAACCCAAGTCTCCAATTCTGGAATGGAAATCAATGGTAGAAAAGCCACATTCGGGCTACGACCCTGAATAGAATCCAACAGCGTCTGGTATTTTAGATTGCTGATGAAGATGTGCTTCTCATGATCTGGCAGCGCGTTGTAGTCAATGCGATCACGGGAAACATCCACTTCTTCTGGACGCCAGAAGAAGGAGAGTTGTTTTTCAATCAACTTCTCAAAAATAGGATATTTTTGTTGATCAAAACGCGCCACATTCACAGACTGGCCGAAAAACATCGGTTCTTGTAGCTGATTATTTTTTACTTGCGAAAAAGTGGTATAGGACATAGCTTCCTCAAATTAAATCTTACACGCGCCGCCTTCACAATCGGAATCCGCTGACTCAACAACTTCTTCCAGATCACCCTGAACGTCTTCTGCTCCATCACGGGTGTTGTGGTAATACAATGTTTTCACACCATATTTATAAGCAAGCAGTAAATCTTTCAGCAATTGGTTCATCGGAACCTTGCCATTAGGGAAACGTGCCGGATCATAGTTCGTATTGGCAGAAATCGACTGATCGATAAATTTCTGCATAATCCCGACCAATTGTAGGTAGCCGTCGTTGCTCGGCATTTGCCACAACAGCTCGTAAGCGCCTTTCAGAAGAAAGTAATCAGGGACAACTTGACGCAGGATACCGTCCTTAGAGGCTTTTACACTGATATAACCACGTGGTGGCTCAATGCCGTTGGTCGCATTAGAGATCTGCGAAGAGGTCTCTGATGGCATCAATGCTGACAATGTTGAGTTACGCAAGCCATGTTGCTGAATGTCACGGCGTAGTGCTTCCCAATCCATGTGCAAAGGTTCACTGGTCAGTGTATCCAGTGTCTTTTTGTAAGTATCAATCGGCAAAATACCCTGTGCATAAGTGGTTTCATGAAACCACGGACAAGCCCCTTTCTCTTTTGCCAGCTCGTTTGAAGCTTTCAACAGATAGTACTGAATAGCTTCAAACGTTTTATGAGTCAGATTATTCGCGCTACCATCAGAATAACGTACGCCGTGTTTCGCCAGATAATAAGCGAAGTTAATGACGCCAATACCCAGAGTTCGACGCCCCATAGAGCCTTTTTCGGCAGCAATAATCGGATAATCTTGATAATCCAGCAAGGAATCCAGCGCACGAACGGCCAATTCGGCCAGTTCTTCCAATTCGGTCAGGCTTTCGATAGCTCCCAAGTTGAAAGCGGACAATGTACACAGTGCAATTTCACCATTTTCATCGTTAATATCGTTCAATGGTTTAGTTGGCAGTGCAATTTCCAGACACAGATTCGATTGGCGAACAGGTGCGATAGCCGGATCAAACGGGCTGTGAGTATTACAGTGGTCAACGTTCTGGATATAAATACGTCCCGTTGAAGCACGTTCCTGCATCATCAATGAGAACAATTCAACCGCTTTAATGCGTTCCTTACGGATATTGCTGTCATTTTCATACTGAGTATACAGGCGTTCGAACTCATCCTGATCCGCAAAGAAAGCATCGTACAATCCCGGAACATCAGACGGACTGAACAGAGAAATGTCGGCCCCTTTAATCAGGCGCTCATACATCAGTTTGTTAACCTGTACGCCGTAGTCCATGTGGCGGACACGGTTGCCTTCAACACCACGGTTGTTTTTCAATACTAATAGGCTTTCCACTTCCAGATGCCACAGTGGATAGAACAGCGTTGCTGCCCCGCCACGAACACCGCCCTGAGAACAGGATTTCACCGCAGTCTGGAAGTGTTTGTAGAATGGAATACAACCCGTGTGGAATGCTTCACCTCCACGGATTGGGCTACCCAATGCGCGGATACGACCAGCGTTTACACCGATGCCGGCACGCTGGGAAACATATTTAACAATCGCACTGGATGTCGCATTAATAGAATCCAGGCTGTCACCACACTCGATCAGAACACAAGAGCTAAATTGACGCGTTGGTGTACGAACCCCCGCCATAATTGGCGTTGGCAGCGAAATTTTAAAGGTGGAAATCGCATCATAGAAACAGCGGATATAGTCCAGACGCGTTTCTTTGGGATAAGTGGAAAACAGGCACGCAGCAACCAGAATGTAGAGGAACTGGGCGCTCTCATAAATCTCGCCAGTCACACGGTTTTGTACTAAATACTTCCCTTCCAGCTGCTTGACCGCCGCATAGGAGAAATCCATATCACGCAAATGATCAATAAAACTATCCATTTGCTCGAATTCTTCTTTGGAATAGTCTTCCAGCAAATGTTTGTCGTATTTACCCAAATTGACCATTTTTGCAACATGGTCATACAGCGCAGGCGGCTCAAACTGACCATAGGCTTTTTTACGCAGATGGAAGATCGCCAGACGTGCCGCCAGATACTGATAATCAGGCGCATCACCGGAGATCAGGTCAGCCGCAGCTTTGATCATGGTTTCATGGATATCGGAGGTTTTGATACCATCGTAAAATTGAATCTGGGAACGCAGTTCTACTTGTGATACTGAGACATTTTTCAGACCTTCGGCAGCCCAGGCAACAACCCGGTGAATTTTATCAAGATCAATTTGTTCTTTATGTCCATCACGTTTGGTAACTAGCAGACTCTGGTTCATGGGGAAATACACCTTCTCTCTTTTCGTATCTCACCTATATTCGTTTTCCTTGACCTCATGGCAGCACAATGCACCCAAAATGGCTGTGAGCCAGTTGGGGCTGAGTTAGCTACAATTCGCTACTGTTTTCACTACTACACAAGCTGCTACTACAAGATGACAAGAAACACAATATATAGGGGGAAATTAAAACGGTAATAACAAGATAATGTTATTTTCGGGTTTTATCAAGTGCACAAAGTCGAGAAGTTTTGTGGATAACTTGAGGATTAATTTTGGCAAAAAGCCGATAACCTGCGTAGTTACTTGATGTTACTTTCATAAGGCTATCGGCGAAACAGGGAAAATAAAATCTTAAAAATAATATCCAGTTGCCGTTTTATTAATCCCTTAGCGACCTTTGTCAGACAAATCGGGTGTGCAGCATATAATTCACGTCGACATTATGCCCAAGGCGAAATTTGTCTGTTAACGGATTGTAATGTAAACCAATAATATGTTGCTCTTTCAGCGTCGTCTTATCGACCCAACTTATCAGTTCAGAAGGACGGATAAACTTTTTCGCATCATGCGTGCCTTTTGGCACCATATTCAAGATATATTCCGCGCCAACAACCGCCATCAACCAGGCTTTCCGGTTGCGGTTAATGGTTGAAAAGAAAACATGGCCACCGGGTTTGACGAGTTTGGCACAGGCCTGAACCACAGACTCTGGGTCGGGCACATGTTCAAGCATCTCCAGGCAGGTCACAACATCGTAGGCATACGGGTGCTGCTCTGCGTGGCTTTCTACCGTTTCCTGAACATAAGCAACGGGAATACCGGATTCCAACGCATGCAAACGGGCAACTTGCAGGGGTTCAAACCCCATATCCAACCCTGTCACTTCCGCACCTTCACGCGCCATGCTTTCTGACAAAATGCCGCCGCCACATCCAACATCCAGCACTTTTTTACCAAAAAGGCCGTCAGCATGTTGCAAAATGTAGTTCAAGCGCAGTGGATTGATACGGTGTAATGGCTTGAATTCGCCGTCAAGATCCCACCAACGGGAAGCAACGGCTTCAAATTTTTCGATTTCCTGCTGATCCACATTGGCATGGGATGGAATGGGTGAATCGGGAGTTTTGACGTTCATCAGCAATATCGCTCCTGGGTACTGCTTCACAGAAAACTGGTTCACAGCAAACTGATTCACAGAAAATGTAACAGTATTATGGGGATGTGTGACAGAAAACTATTATACATGCCTTAATCTTGAAATACCCGCATCCAGTTTTTATAAAACTATCAATTTGTGGTATAATTTAAGCCTTTGAATTCGGAGTATGAGGGACAGTGGCTCCATGAGCGACATTGCCAGAGAAATCACACCGGTCAATATCGAAGAAGAGCTGAAAAGCTCGTATCTGGATTATGCGATGTCCGTTATTGTTGGACGCGCACTGCCGGATGTTCGGGACGGACTGAAGCCAGTACACCGCCGCGTGCTTTTCGCGATGAATGTATTGGGAAATGATTGGAATAAACCTTATAAGAAATCTGCCCGCGTTGTTGGGGATGTTATCGGTAAATACCATCCACATGGTGACAGCGCTGTTTATGATACGATTGTTCGTCTGGCACAACCATTCTCCATGCGCTATATGCTGGTTGACGGTCAGGGGAACTTTGGGTCAGTCGATGGCGATTCTGCGGCAGCGATGCGTTACACCGAAGTGCGCATGGCAAAAATTGCCCATGAATTGCTGGCAGACTTGGAAAAAGAAACTGTCGACTTTGTGCCCAACTACGATGGCACAGAGCAAATCCCTGAGGTCATGCCAACCCGTATCCCTAATCTACTGGTGAATGGTTCATCAGGGATTGCAGTCGGTATGGCAACCAACATCCCACCCCATAACTTATCTGAGGTGATCGACGGCTGCCTGGCCTACATTGATGATGAAAACATCAGTATTGAAGGCCTGATGGAACATATCCCCGGCCCGGACTTCCCGACAGCGGCTATTATCAACGGGCGCCGTGGCATTCAGGAAGCCTACCGCACAGGTCGCGGTAAGATTTACATCCGCGCCCGCGCAGAAATTGAAACTGATGAGAAAAATGGCCGCGAAACCATTATCGTCAATGAAATCCCTTATCAGGTCAATAAAGCCCGACTGATCGAAAAAATGGCTGAACTGGTCAAAGATAAGCGCATTGAAGGGATCAGTGCACTGCGTGACGAATCCGATAAAGATGGAATGCGCATCGTTATCGAAGTAAAACGTGATGCCGTTGCTGAAGTTGTCCTGAATAACCTGTATTCACTGACTCAATTACAGGTTTCATTTGGCATCAACATGGTTGCCCTGCATCAGGGACAGCCTAAATTACTCAATCTGAAAGATATTCTTTCGGCGTTTGTTTGCCACCGCCGTGAAGTCGTTACCCGCCGGACAATTTTTGAACTGCGTAAAGCTCGCGACCGTGCCCACATCCTTGAAGCATTAGCTGTTGCTCTGGTGAACATCGATCCGGTTATCGAATTGATCCGCCGTGCTTCCACGCCTGCTGAAGCGAAAACCAGTTTGATTTCTCAAGCCTGGCAGTTAGGCAATGTTGCCTCTATGCTGGAACAAGCGGGTGACGATGCTGCCCGTCCTGAATGGCTGGAACCACAGTACGGTATCCATGACGGTAAATATTACCTGACCGAACAGCAAGCACAGGCTATTTTGGATCTGCGTCTGCAAAAACTAACCGGGCTTGAGCATGAAAAACTGCTTGATGAGTATCGTGAGCTGCTGAAAGCTATCGCTGAACTCCTGTTCATTTTGGAAAGCCCGGAACGTTTGATGGAAGTCATTCGTGAAGAACTGCTGGTTATCAAAGAGCAGTATAACGATGCCCGCCGGACTGAACTGACTGAAAACTCCGCCGATATCAATATTGAAGACCTGATTAATCAGGAAGATGTGGTGGTTACGCTGTCCCATCAGGGATATGTCAAATATCAGCCACTGTCCGATTACGAAGCTCAGCGTCGTGGCGGCAAGGGCAAATCAGCCGCACGTACCAAAGAAGAAGATTTCATTGAGCGTTTACTGGTGGCCAATACCCACGATACCATCCTCTGCTTCTCAAATAAGGGCAAGCTGTACTGGATGAAGGTATATCAATTGCCGGAAGCGAGCCGTGGCGCCCGCGGTCGCCCAATTGTGAACCTTCTGCCATTGGATCAAAGCGAACGCATTACCGCCATTTTGCCCGTGCGTGAATATGAAGATGGGCTGAATATCTTCATGGCAACCGCAAGTGGGATTGTGAAGAAAACCAAACTCAGCGAATTCAGTCGTCCACGCAGTGCCGGTATCATTGCCGTGAACCTGAATGACGGGGATGAGTTAATCGGTGTTGACCTGACAGATGGCAGCAATGAAGTTATGCTGTTTTCCGCACAGGGTAAAGTCGTTCGTTTCCTCGAAGAAGAGGAAGAAACGCTGGAAGATGGCACTATCCGCGTAAAAGGTGTGCGTGCAATGGGTCGCACCGCAACCGGGGTTCGTGGCATCAAACTCAGTGAAGGCGATAAAGTGGTTTCTTTGATCATTCCTCGTGGAGAAGGAGAAATCCTGACCGTCACTGAAAATGGTTATGGTAAGCGTACTGCCGAAAGCGAATATCCGACAAAATCCCGCGCGACCCAAGGGGTCATTTCCATCAAAGTCAGCGAGCGTAATGGTCATGTGATCGGCGCTATTCAGGTAGAACCGACGGATCAAATCATGATGATTACTAACGCAGGAACATTGGTAAGAACCCGCGTGTCTGAGGTCAGTGTTGTTGGCCGTAATACGCAAGGTGTTACCCTGATCCGCACAGCCGAAAATGAAAAAGTGGTTGGCTTGCAGCGTGTGGCTGAACCCGATGATGATGACGAAGATGACACTATAGCGGTACCTTCTGATGAAGAGGTATAGTTAATTCGCGAAATAGTGCATCAAGAAATAGTAAGATAAGATATTAATATTATCTGCTTATCTGACTCTGATGTCACTGTATAAATAACCAGCAATGAAGCAGGCAGTTAAATGCCTGCTTTTTTTGTTCAATTTTTTGACAAAGAATTAGCCAGAAGCAAATGCTGCTTTGTATTCCCTGCTACACTAGTATATGCTGTAAGCAGTTATTATTAATCATATATTTCATCAGGCGATCTTTTGAGATATCTATCTTCTTTTCGGACGTCATTAAAGATATCACGTTATCTTTTTCGGGTGCTTGGTTTTATGCTATGGGCACTCGGCGCCTTATTAACCAGTTTTTATATAACCAATCTTTTTAATGCACTCAAATCAGATATTCGTCAAGAATATAATACCAACTACGATATAGCCTTTTCTCATATACGACATATCGCGAATATCCTGCGAGATTTTCAATTTATGGCGGAAAAACATTTATCACAGGAGAATGATAAAAAACAAACAATTGTACCGCATAATAACGACATTCTTTCATACATTCCCCTGAATGAGAATTCCGATTGTGAGCTATTACGCAAAACGTCAAATACTAATTTATATTCATTAGATCAATTGATCGCATTTTGGAGAGGCAATATTGCCGCTATACGTAGCGTAAATCAGGCTTTTTTCATTGGAGTACAAAGTAAATGTATGGTGAGTTTTTTCCCTCATCACAACATTACAGAGCCTGAAGCACTAAAAAAGATGATCGACGAGAATACTCGTAGGTTGATCAGCATGAGAAAGCAAAACAATGAACGAACGCTGTTTTGGATCCAACCTAACCCAAAAGCAGATGGCGGCAATCTTTATGTTTTTTCACCGATTTATATTAATGGGCATATGACTGGGATCATAGGCATCGAAAAATCTATCAGGCTGGACTCTTTTTTGCAAAGAAGAGATTGGCCTATTACCGTCATGATGTTAAACGAATCAAATCAACCCGAATTGCAATTTTCGATAAAAACGAATAATCGGCCCCGCGTTATCAATCTCAACTCGCAGTCGATGTATTTTGGTTACGATGAAAACTTTACCAGTTTGGTATTAATGCGGAATTTATCACCCTCTTCATTACGCGTTATCTATTCGATACCGCTAAAACATATTTACGATGAACTGAAAGCCAGCGTAATTAATAGTATCATCTTGAATATTATTTCCGCGATTGCGATTATCTTTTTTGTTTGGCTGTTTGAACGTAAAATGTTTTCTCCCGCAGAAGAAAACGCTATCCGCCTTGAAGAACATGAACAGTTTAACCATAAAATTGTCGCCTCAGCCCCTGTGGGGATAAGCATTTTAAGGGTCAGTGATGGCATTAACATTCTGAGTAATGAGTTAGCACATAATTACACTCGAATGTTGACGTATGAAGATCAAAAACGCATTGTCGATATCATTTGCGATAAAACCAGCAGCTATATTGATGTCGTTACCAGCAACAATAATCACCTGCAAATTAGTTTCGTGCACTCACGTTATCGTAATGAAGAAGTTGCAATTTGTGTACTGATCGATGTCAGCACCCGAGTAAAAATGGAAAAATCATTGCAGGAAGTGGCTTCAGCGGCAGAACAAGCCAACCAAGCAAAATCAATGTTCCTTGCCACCGTCAGCCATGAATTAAGAACACCACTATATGGCATTATTGGTAACCTGGAGCTAATACAATCTCATACATTGCCATCAAAATCTGCACGTTTGCTGGCAACAATGAATAATTCATCATTACTATTACTGAAAATTATCAGTGATATTCTTGATTTTTCGAAGATAGAATCCAACCAATTGAAAATTGCCCCCCAAAATTTCAGTTGCAAAGAGATACTATCGCATGTGATTTCAAACTACCTTCCCTTAGTTGTCAAAAAAGGTTTAGGCTTATACTGTTATATTGAGCCAGATGTTCCCGATATCATCCGTAGTGATCCTGTCAGGTTACAACAAATCATCTCTAACTTACTGAACAATGCGATCAAATTCACGGGATCTGGTTGCGTTGTCATTGAAGTATGCTCAAGACATGATTATCTGTATATCAGCATTAAAGACACCGGGCCTGGGATAGACGATAAATTGCAACTTCAATTATTTGAACCCTTCTTCCAAATCAGTGCCAATAAAGAAAGCGCTTCACAAGGTACAGGATTGGGATTGGCTATTTGTGAAAAACTGATCAATTTAATGGACGGTGATATCGAATTCGTCTCACAAAAATATGTTGGCAGTATCTTCTCTATTCGTCTTCCTTTATATAGCGCAAAATATCATGCCAAACCGTTATCCAACCGGCGGACACAAAAGAGGATTTTGCTAGAGATTTGTAATGAGTTTATGGAAAAGTATTTACAAAATTTTCTCATACAGAATCATTTCCAGGTCGTTCTTTATAATGAAAATGACGAAAATAACATAGATGGCACGGAAATACGCATTAGCGATCAAGCTTGTAAAGCCAATATTTCTGCCTATTCCTTTATCGAAATATCAGAAAAACATACTGGCCCGCCAGCACAAATTCGGGAAAATTATTGGTTACATAACACTTATGAACTCAGTGAGTTAGATAGTTTGCTGGATAATCTGATGACAGAACAGACTTTATTTTTACCCGCCGTTTCGCTATCAACAGCCCCTATTACAACTAAAACGATAAAAGCTGATATTCGCTTAAATACCATTAAAGTATTGGTTGTTGATGACCACCCAATTAATCAGAACCTACTGGTCGATCAATTAAATTCAATCGGGTTCAATACCTCCATGGCTAATGATGGTATTGACGCCATTGAATATCTGAATAACAACCCGATAGATATTATTCTCACGGATGTCAATATGCCAAATATGGATGGATATGAACTTTCTCAATATTTGAGGGACAAAGGTTATACCAAGCCCATTATCGGCATTACCGCCAATGCCTTGGCAGCAGAAAAACAACGTTGTACTAATGTGGGGATGAATGACTGCCTGTCAAAACCTGTATCACTGGCTATATTAAAAGAAACATTAATCAAATACAGTGATATTTAAACTCATATACTATTGGGCGTTAGTTAGATGCTGGAAAATCAGATGATGGAAAATCGGTAACCTCTGCCACCGACTTTCCATTAACAAAGATAATACATTGGTTATTTACCAAAATCTTTATCGATAGTGACAGAAGATAAATAGTTAAGCAATGCGATATCATTATCGACGCCCAGCTTTAACATCGCGGATTTCTTCTGGCTACTAATCGTCTTAATACTGCGATTGAGTTTTTTGGCAATATCGGTAACAAGCAGGCCATCGGCAAATAAACGCAGGACTTCGCTCTCTTTAGGCGATAAACGCTTATCCCCGTATCCATTGGCATTGACTTTTTCAAGTAACTTAGAAACACTTTCAGGCGTAAATTGTTTTCCCTTCTGCAAAGCAGAAAGTGCCTTAGGTAAATCAGTCGGCGCTCCTTGCTTTAACACTATCCCCTCAATATCAAGTTCAAGTATAGCGCTTAAAATAGCTGGATTATTGTTCATTGTAAGGACAATGACAGCTAAAGTTGGGTAATGACGTTTAACATATTTTATCAGGGTGATGCCATCACCATATTTATCCCCGGGCATTGATAAATCGGTTATAAGAACATCTGCTTCTATATGTGGCAAACTATTAATAAGCGTGGTTGAATTTTCAAACTCACCGACCACATTAATCCACTCGATTTGTTCAAGCGACTTACGGATGCCAAACAAAACAATGGGATGGTCATCGGCAATAATGACATTAAGGTTGTTCATATTATTGGTTACCTTGCTGCAACAGCTTTGTGACAAAGGAATCAATGAGGCTGATGCTATTTTTAATTTCTACTTCATTATTGTCTGCTATGTGTTTTTCCAACGCCTCACATGATGACCTAAGAAATTTTAAATCCAACATAGCAAACGCACCCTTAAGGCGGTGTACCGTTTGCGAAAGTGATATCAAATCATGTCGTTCTACATCAGTATACAGTCTAGTAATATCCATAGGTACTGTCTCAATAAACAATTGCCTGTAGTCACTGTCTACCAACTGAGCCTGATAGTTTTTGAGAATATTGCCAATATCACTGTCAATATTTTCAAGTAAATCAACACGTTTAACTCGAACACATGCTGGTTTAAAGATTGCAGAATCTTCTTTGGGTTCGCCAAAACTGAAATTTTCTTCAATTAGAAATGATATTGCGTTGATAATATCATCAACAAGATTGTAATTACACTGAACCAATCCTGGTTTCAGCGGCTTAAATTCCGCTAACCCTCCCACTAAGAATATAGTTGATTTTTCCTCTTCGTGCTGTTTTTCTTCTTTGTACCGTCTGTCCGTAAGTATAATATCGTACTCTTCCTTAATGTTCTCTTTCCTTTTATCGAAGTATGCTGCTCCATAATGATTGAGATAAGTATGGATGATTTTGCTGATTTCAGGGTTATTAATATCAATTAACGCCGTGATCCCTTCTAAAAGTTGAGGTATTTCACTATTATCACCATGCTGCGACAACGGTAGATTGATCACATAATGGGTTCCCAATCCCAACTTACTCTTAATATCAAGGTTCCCTCCCATTCTTTTGCACAACTGACTGCATAAATAAAAATTCATACCAGAATTGGTGGCGTGCTTATCTTCTACTGACTTATTCAAGAAAGGATAATTTAAACTGGTTAAATCCCTCTCACTAAAACCCGCCCCACTATCCATTAACTCAATCTGAATATGATTGTTATAATTACCGGATCTGTTAACAATTAACGATATTTGACCATAACTGGTCATCGCCATTGCATATTTAAATAGTAATGTAACAATTTTACTTAATGCTATATCATCCCCAATAAATAAAGATTCACGGGAAATATTAAAATGATAATAAACCATCAAACCTTTAGCGTTCAATATCGGCAAAGCGGCTTTCAGAATATCTTCCAGCCGTGAAGATAGAGAAAATATCGCATTTTTCGGCTGCCAGTCTCCCAGCTCCACTTCATTAAGCAATGAAATATTATCAACCCATTCAGTGATATATTCCGATTTAGCTAATAATTTAGCCAATAATTTTTGCGCATTTTCATCTTGTAATGACTGTTTCAATTGGCCGGTAATGTCATTAATCTTATTAATAGGATATTTTATTTCATTGTTAATATTTGAAAGCATAGATCGCCTGATTTGAATGCTTTTATCATATTCCCGATGAGCAAATTGCAAGCGTTTATTTGCCATGACTTCTTGATCTTTATCTTGCAGTAAAAATAGGTAAATCTCTGGTAATAAGCTATTGTTATACATTTTTACTTCATAAATCGCCTCATCAATGGATGTTTGAATCACACCATGATGTTGTTGCGCCATCGTCATCACTTTATTCAAATCCAGATGCGGCAGCAATTGCTCTGCAATTTTATTACTTAGCATTATCTGATTTGAGTCAAAATCATAGACCACGATCCCAATAGGAATATTGGAGATAATGTCTTTATTTAGAACATCCTTAATTTTTAGCTCATGATCCATAGCCGCATGTGGTGCAATATATCGCCTGCGAATATAAAATAATCCGCTGAGAGAAAGCAGAAAGAAAAGCAATATTGAAAGCAAAAGCCAGACATTCCTGAACAACAGATCCACAATCAGTGTCTTCAATGGAACCTGATAAACCAATTTATACGGCATGATATTAAGAGGCTGAGAGAATTCTAACCAAAAGCCGTTTAATGAAACCTCAACTTTATCGGAAATTTCCTGCTCGTGTAAGCTTATCGCATTCAAACGAAAGTTCGCTGGTAATATATCAACCGGTAATAAGTTATTAATAGGCAAATCAAAAGCAATAATGGTGGTTAATTGCCCTGCTGCATTAAATGCAGCTTTATAGGTATAGAAATAAATATTTTCACCATGCAAGACATTGATGGGAGAAATGCTCTCTTTTTCCTCCAATGCAGAAGATTGATCCAACATCTCAGTACGTCTGGCTTCAGGGGTCAGGGTCAGATAGCTCTCTTTAAACCTGATTTCTGGTTTTAACAGTGGATGAGTCGTTATCGATAATAAATTATTATCCTGTCCATTGAGATAATACATAGACAAATATTCATTATGCGCTCCCCAGAGGATATTCAGATAGCCAGACAAGTATTGGGCAAGCTGAATACTCGAATTGTTATATTGGCCAAAAATAATTGCATCAACGAACTGATAGCGATTTTCTAACCAGTAGATATCGGGGCGCATTTTAAACAATGGTGTATTCTCCTGAGTGGAGATTGGCAGACTATTTGACTGTTCAAAGATATGATTTGCATGGTAACGATAATCTTTAATCTGTAATCTCATCTTAGCGGTTACACTACTGATAGCATATTTTTTCTCCATCAACCAAATATCAAAATAGTTATACCCGAATAAAAAGAGAGACGAAAAAAGCAAAGTCACAAATAACGCGTAAAAACGAGGAATGGCGGAGGGCTTGATAGGTGGTTGTTTATACATTCTTTGAATGGTTGCCTTTAGTATGAATATATTTTGGTCAATGCAACATCAAGGCGTCAATAAATAAGCCTGTGTACTGCACTTAATATTAGCAGGTTAGCAAATAAAAAGGCCATTGCGGATCGAAGATTGAGCAAACAGTAAAAAAAACACCATTTTTTTCTTTAAAGGACTAGACACATCAAAATGATATAGGCATAATTTCGCGCCATGGAAGGATGGCCGAGCGGTCGAAGGCAGCGGTCTTGAAAACCGCCGATGGGAAACCATCCTAGAGTTCGAATCTCTATCCTTCCGCCAGATTTCGCCGGCTTAGCTCAGTTGGTAGAGCAACTGACTTGTAATCAGTAGGTCACCAGTTCGACTCCGGTAGCCGGCACCATATAAGAACCCGTTATTTCCCGTAACCATTCGGTGAGATAGCGGGTTTTTACTTTATGTATCTGACAAAATCTCCCACGTATATTCCTCCTCCTCAAGCTACAGCGTTATTTGACACACTAATAAATTATGTTACTCAACAAAGCAGTTTCTGATTATTTTTTAACTTAATATGCTTCTATTTTCTGCTTGTTTCTGCTCGTTCGGGCATCTCCCCATTACTAATGGAAACTTATTGGGTTCAGTTGGGTCACCTTAACAGGGTGTAATTATTTATTTACATCATATGTACCATAGATTTGACAGACATAAGTCGATCATTTAACCTGCTTGTCTTATAACACTTTCTCAACATATTCAGACATGAGGATCGCGTGAAAAATCGCACTATTGGCAGTATTTTTATCGTTGCCGGAACAACGATTGGGGCAGGGATGTTAGCCATGCCATTAGCAACGGCAGGTGTGGGATTTGGGACAACATTGGTTATGCTGGTCACCTTGTGGGCTTTGATGAGTTATACCGCCCTCCTGCTCGTGGAAGTGTATCAACATAATAAGTTTGATTCTGGATTAGGCACCATTGCGAAACGGTACCTTGGGTTTGGCGGGCAGGTGTTGACGGGCTTCAGTATGCTTTTCCTCATGTATGCCCTGACAACGGCTTATATTAGTGGTGCTGGGGAGTTGCTGGCGACCTCCCTCTCTTCTTGGTTGGATCAACCCATTTCTGTCTCTGTCGGGATCAGCGTTTTTACCCTTATTGCCGGCGGGGTAGTCTGTATTGGCACCCAATCCGTTGATTTAATTAATCGCCTGCTGTTTACCGCTAAAATCGTTTTTCTGGTGATTGTACTCGGCGTCATGTTGGTGCATGTTGATAAAATCAACTTGCTCTCCATGCCGATTGAGCAAGGGTTAGCGCTCTCAGCCATCCCCGTGATTTTTACTTCATTCGGATTTCACGGGAGTGTACCAAGCATTGTTGCCTACATGGGCGGAGAAACCAACAAGCTACGCAAAATCTTTGTTATTGGTAGTGCTATTCCACTGTTTGCTTACATTCTGTGGCAATTGGTGACGCTTGGGGCGATTTCTTCAAATACATTTGTGGGTATTCTTGCCCAACAATCTGGCCTGACTGGACTATTACAAGCCGTCAGAGAAGTGGTTGCTTCACCTAAAATCGATCTTGCCGTCCATCTGTTTGCCGATCTTGCACTAGCCACCTCATTCCTCGGTGTATCTTTAGGGCTATTTGATTATCTCGCTGACCTGTTTAAACGCCGCAATAATGCCAAGGGACGGTTGCAAACAGGGTTAATGACGTTTGTTCCCCCCTTACTATGTGCACTGTATTACCCTAATTTTGTTATGGCATTAACCTTTGCGGCGGTTGCGCTCTCCATTCTTGCGCTGTTATTGCCTTGCCTGCTGGTTTGGCGCAGCCGTGAAGAAAATGGTGAAGAGAATAAGGAAAGTTACCGTGTCAAAGGGGGTAAACCCGCGTTAGTCTTGGTTTTCCTGTGTGGGCTTGCCGTTATTGCTATTCAATTTGGCATTGTGACAGGCATACTGCCAAACGTGGGATGAGTTTATTCTGTCGAAGGTTATTCGCAGCAACAATGCGGATAACCTTGACACATTTTCTGTTAATTAAAAGCTCAAACCGGCGCCGACATAAAAACCATCGGAAACCTTATTACTGCGGTTCCCATGACTACCTCGTATGTCAATCACACGGTAGCCCACATCGACACTCAGGGGTTTGAAAAGCGTATAACGCGCACCTCCTGTCGCCTCAGTATAAGAATCCATTCCTGACGTTAAGCCTGATGGTGAACCGTAGGCTTCGCCATACAGAGATAAAGAAGAGGTCACAGCCCAACTGAGGCCAGCACCAACGGCTAATGCTACGCCATCTTTCCCTTCTTTAGGCGACAAATAAAGCCCTTTTGCGCCAACATGTGCTGCCAACGGACCAAATGGCAGGCCGAAGCCCAAACCTAAACTACCAAGCTGGCCATTGTGATCACTCCGAGTCCAGTTTCCCGTCAGCGACAAGCCGGCATCTTGATCACCAATCCCTACGGATGTGCTTGTATTGTGCTTTCCTATTTGTGCATCTACAGAGAGCGCATTTGCTGAACCTGTTATCAAAAGTAAACCAGCGGCACCAATAGCGATAAAACCTTTCATCATCTTGTCCTGTTAATTAATCAACGCCCATATGGACTGACACATTGTACTTTAATCAACGTGACGACATAGATGTCGAAAGCAAGGAAACGTTTAGATTTATAAAGATAAGTAAATATCGTAACTATTCATTACCATGACTATTCACCTACATTATTTATCGCCATAACCCATTGCTTAACTTGCTGACGCGAAACCTTTATTCCCCCGTTTTTCAGTTGGGCAGGTAATAAATAGCAGGTGACAGGCCGCTGGAAAGCGGCGATTTTATCTGCAAGCCAATCAATCAGCGTACCTGTCAGCGCAGGATATTGTGTTTCAATCACGGCGACTGGCCGATGGCCGAATTCAATATCAGGAATGGGCACAACAAAACTCTGCTCAATTTGCGGGTGTTGGTTAATGATCCGCTCAATGTCTTCTGGCTGGATACCCTCCCCGCCACTGAAAAATTGGTTGTCAAGGCGCCCTAAAATCCGCAATTCTCCCTGTTCGAATACGCCTCGATCCCGCGTCGAAAACCATCCTTCGTCATCGACCAGTGGCTTCAATTCACCGTTAAACCAATAACCACTCGCGATACTGTCGGCGCGGATCTGAATGTCTTCATCCACTAAGCGAAGGGATTTTCCGGGCAGTGGATTACCTACACCCGGCAGGCCATCCGCCCGTTTGACGCAAACTGTCGCGGCCGTTTCTGTCAGCCCATAGCCACACCAACAACGGATCCCCAACATTTCGGCGCGTTGGGTCAATGATGTCGGTATCATGGCACCGCCTAACAGCACTTCTTTTAAGGTTAATGAATATTCACGGGGTTGTTCCAACAAACGCCAGAGTTGAGTGGGGACAAGTGAGGCGTGAGTACAGCCAGATAGCGCACGATCCAGTGGGTATAAGTCCCGCAGCACCAATGTTGCTCCTGTTTGCAGCCAGCGCCAAAGTATCCCTTGACCTGAAACATGAAACAAAGGCAGGGACAGCAACCAGCTATCATCTGGCTGGAAATCCATACGGGAAAGAATGCCCTGTGCACTGGCAAGGTGGGCGCCAATGGAATGTACCGCCGCTTTGGGTAGCCCAGAAGAGCCGGAAGTCAGGATTAGGCTGGCAGGACGCTGGCTTTCCCACAATACCAATGGTTCTCCCTTTATCCATGACACCTGTTTTTCTGGAAACTTTTGTTGCCAGTCAAGGACGTTAACTTGAATAACAGACGACGGTGAGTCCGTAAAATCCACACCATAATCCATATTAAGATGAGGCAACAGATCCAGCAGGAGTCGGTCAGGTAATTGAGGATTAAGGAGCAACGCCCTTGCGCCACATCGCAGAACAGCAAGATAACACAGCAGAAGTTCCGCGCTGTTCTTGCCTCTTAGGATCACACCACAACCTTCCACGACGCCTTGTTGGTAGAAATGGGTCGCAATGGTATTGATTCTTTGCGTTAATTGATACCAATTCAGTTGCTCATCATACAACCGGATGGCTGGTTTCTTAGGCAAGACCGCGACCCAGTGCTGCCACGGCCATTGAGCCCATGCTGTTTCTGTCTGTTTTGTTGTGATAGGTTCCATTACTGACATTCACGACTCCATACCATTACCAGCTTATCAAGCGTGACACACGGAATGTCACTATTCGGCCAACAGCGGATGAGTTGTGACTGTATAAGATCCAAAGTATCCAAACCTGGGAGCGAATCCGGTGTGAGCCACTGAGCAAGCCGGGACAATTGTGTCAAACCAAAGCTACTCTCAAGGCTGGAGCTAATCACCGCCTCCATCCCCAACTGATGAGCTTCGATAATTAACCGGCGACAACGGTCAATACTGCCTACCAATGTCGGTTTAATGATGATGGCAGACACGCCCGCTTGGGCTTCTGGCGTAAAACCGGCTTCACGTACACTTTCATCCCACGCAATGGCGATCCCCGTTTCACGGGCAAATGCCAGAGATTCAGCCCTGGTTTTACAAGGCTCTTCAATGAAAGCAATTCTGTGCCGATAACTGGGATTAACGTATTTAGCAAAACCCTCTGCTTTTGTACGTGTCCAACTGCGGTTCGCATCTAATCGCAGTTGGAGATCAGGCACCGCTTCAAGCATCACATTCACGACCATGCCATCGCGAACGGCTTCATACAGCCCGACTTTTACTTTTGCTATCTTCTGGCCTGCCATATTTCCCAAACGCAAAATCACCTCATCGGGATCGCCCGTACATAATGGTGCCTTGCGATAATTAGCACTTTCAGGCAATTCTCCATGTAATTCAGCCAGTGCACAGCTTAAGCCAAACGCAACAGAAGGCAGAAAGTGCTCTTCTGGCGGCAGACCCAAACACCATTGTTGCAGCCATGCCACCGCTGAAACCTGAGCCTGTTCAAGCGTTTCATGGCTAAATTCGGGCAATGGGGAAATTTCTCCCCACCCCTCTCGCCCATTTTCCTGCAAATGGACTAAAAAACCATCACGGGTTTTCAGGCGTTGATAACGCAGGATAACACCGGCTTCCATGGGCAGGCTGAACTGGTATAACGTCGCTTTACGCATCATGATGAGTTACGGGTTACGCTTAAATTTACTGAAATCAGGATGGCGTTTTTCATTGAATGCATTGCGACCTTCCTGCCCTTCTTCGGTCATGTAAAACAGCATCGTGGCATTCCCCGCCAATTCCTGTAAACCCGCCTGACCATCACAATCTGCGTTCAGTGCCGCTTTCAGGCAACGCAATGCCATTGGGCTGTTTTCCAGCATTTCACGACACCAGCGTACCGTTTCTTTTTCCAATTCGGCATAAGGCACAACGGTGTTCACCAAGCCCATATCCAAGGCTTCTTCAGCAGAGTATTGGCGGCACAGGAACCAAATTTCACGCGCCTTTTTCTGCCCGACTATCCGCGCCATATACGATGCCCCCCAGCCACCATCAAAGGAACCGACTTTGGGGCCTGTTTGGCCAAAAATGGCGTTATCCGCTGCGATGGTTAAGTCACACATCAAATGCAGGACATGACCACCCCCGATGGCATACCCTGCGACCATAGCAACAACCGGTTTTGGACACGTACGGATCTGCCGCTGAAAATCCAGCACATTCAGATGATGTACTCCGCTGTCATCCTGATAACCGCCATAATCGCCACGGATTTTTTGGTCACCTCCTGCACAAAATGCTTTTTCACCCATCCCCGTCAGAATAATCGTCCCAACGGCTTCGTCATAACGGGCATCTGCCAGCGCCTGAATCATCTCTTTAACCGTCAGGGGACGGAACGCATTACGTACCTGTGGGCGATTAATCGTAATTCTGGCAATACCCTCAGCGGATTTATGGTAGAGAATATCGTCAAATCCTTGGGAACAATCTTGCCATTCAATCGGGGCATACAATTTTTCTTCGCCTGGGTAACGCATGTCTGTATTTCCTTAACCAAAAAGTGATAAAAAATGGCTCACTGTGCTCGAAAAAGCGACAGGATTACCATAGTGAGCATTATGTCCAACTTGAGGGATGGTGTTTAATGGCAGTGTATATTGCTGCGCTATGTGCTGAAATTTACGATCATTTTCTCCACAGAGATAAGAGAAGGGAATGGATATTTGCTGTAAAGCAGGAACCAGCCAAGGTTGCTGGCCTAAAGAGGTCTTTTCCAGCATATCCGCAATACGATTGCCGCTGTTTTGGCTGCGCAGTTGAATAAACTGTTCACGTTGCACTGCCGTTAGATCAGCAAATATCGGTTGTTGATACCAATCCGCCAAGACTGACCTCATCGGTTCTCGGCGAAAACGCTGCGCCCAATGCTTATCATGCTGCAATCGCCTGTCACGCTCACGGCGGGAAGACAGCCCCGGATTTCCTCCTTCCACCAGCAATCCCCGTAAGCCATCATGCTTGCCATAGATTGCGTGGTACATGGCAATTCGCCCTCCCAATGAGTAGCCAATCAACCAATAATCCTTAATCTGATATGCGGACAGCGTTGTATTCAGCAACGCGCTCATCTCTGCAAAACCGCCGCTTAAGTTCACATCAACGGAATGACCATGCCCCGGTAAATCAATCACCAATGAAGGATGTTGATGACACGCTGCCACCGCCGCAGACCAATCATCCCCGCTTCCCAATAGCCCATGTAACCAAACTAACCAAGTCCCTTGATGAGGTGAATGAAACGTTTGACAGTGAAGTTTCACAGGGCTGCCACCTGTTTCAGTAACGCTTGCAGGCATACAGCACCTTCATTGCCTGAAACTTTTAACTCAACCAGAGTGGTCTGTTTGCGTTGCCATGCCCGTTGGGCGCACAGTTTTAATTCCGGCCAACTTTGTGGTGCCGCATAGTTCAAGCCGAACATGGCAGCAGCATGATCAAAATTGACATCTTGCGGCATACAGTAAAAACGCTGGCGTGCCTGTGGCGGCGTGGGTAACAAGGAAAAAATCTGGCCGCCATTATTATTCACTATGATCAATAACATGGGGTTAGAAAGGTGGCGTAATAATGCTAAGCTATTCAGATCATAGAGCGCGGAAATATCCCCGATAATCGTGAGTGTCGGTTTATTCGTTGCCCGCTGTACACCGACGGCGGTCGCGATTAATCCATCGATACCACTGGCACCGCGGTTGCTGTAAACCGGATAACCCGCCGGAAGCTGCCCCAAAGCATCAATCAGGCGCACAATCAAGCTATTGCCAACAAACAGCTGCCCCTGCTCTGGTAACAAGTGATGCAGTTGATGCGCAACGGCCGCCTCGCTGAATTTTCCTGTCAGTTCGGTCTCAACACAGTGAAACATGCTGTTTGACCATGTCTGCAATTCATCTGCCCAAGGCATTCGTGAACAAGCGGGATGCTCCCGTAACCAGTCAGCCACAGGGCAAGTGAATTTACGTCCTCTGTGGTTTGCAGGATCAAGCCGGCCGGCAATGGGATCCACAATCCAATACTGCTCAGGTTGACATTGAGCCTGCCATTGCAACAGCCGTTTGCCGGTCAAGCTGGCGCCAAATTGAATGACCAATTGTGCTTGCGCCAGAATCTCTTGAGGGCGGGCGTGATTCAGCCATAGATCTGCATGTGGCAAAGGCTGCCCCGTTTGGGAAAGCACATCACCAATCAGCGGCCAGCCCATCACTTTTGCCCATTGAGCAACATATTGCCCCTCTTCGGCACGCATTCTCCCTGCCAATACAACACCCTGTTTTTTCTGCCAGATGTCCCAATCAACGGCTTTGAGGGTGGCCGATATTTCTGGCTGAACCAGCCACGGTTCATCCCCTTGCCACCACTCTCCCAGGGTGTACAACCACTCTTGATGTCCTGTCACCACATTGCCATACAAAGGCTCTGCAAACGGGCAGTTAATATGCAGGGCACCTTGTTTCAGGTTTGACATTGCATTATCGATAGAAGAAACCAGCCAACTGGCCGGAATATCGGTGGTTGGCCGAGGCAATGCTAAGGTTTGCGTGGGATGAGAAGCAAAAATACCGGTCTGACGAATCGCTTGGCTCGCACCACAATCCATGAGTTCAGGTGGCCTGTCCGCGGTGAGAAACACCAATCGCTCCCCCGTCAATCCTGCCTCAATCAAAGAAGGATACAAATTAGCCACTGCTGTTCCAGACGTCACAATCACCGCAACAGGCTCTCTACCCGCTTTTGCCAGCCCCAATGCCAAATGCCCTAATCCACGCTCATCAAAATGGGTATGACAGTTAAGCTTAGGGTTATCTGCGGCAGCCAATGTCAAAGGGGTCGAACGAGAGCCGGGAGCAATACAGGTATGACGCAATCCATGGCGGGTTAATGCTTCCAATAAAAGTTCCGCCCAACGGCGGTTAAGTGCGCTGTTTGACATATCATGCTCAAAAACTTTTCTTAAAAATGGCACCAAAGGATAAGCGATAATGATATAAAATATTCTTAATTTTAATGCGTGTAAAAACAACTTCCTTATCTTAGTTCAAGGAATGGTCATTTACTCATTAATCATACTGGTCAATAAGGTTCGCAATCCTGCGACCTTATTTTCTATTTCCAGCCATTCCTGCTCCGGATCAGAACCTGCAACAATCCCTGCGCCAGCGTACAACACCAACACGTTGTCGTGAATGCAGGCACAACGTAATGAAACCGCAAACTCGCTCTGCTCCAGTCCTAAATACCCCGCAGAGCCGGCATACCAATCACGCTTGAAAGGCTCATTGTTTGCCAAAAATTGCCGTGCCGCTTCACGGGGCAACCCCGCAACCGCCGCCGTTGGCTGTAAACGACGCAAGCAATCACTATCACAAACTTGATTCAATACGCCCCGAATAGGCCTGCACAAATGCTGAACTTTTCTCAGGCGGATCACATCGGGCGGGGCAACCTCGACCGAAACGACACTCCCTTGCAAACGCTGACAGATATCGTCAACAACAATAAGATTCTCATGCTGATTTTTTTTATCTTCCAGCAACCACTGCCCTAATTCAGCCGCTTGCTGATCATCTTCGGCATTTGCCACGGTTCCGGCCAGCGCTTCCGTATAAAATTGTAACTGATTGCGGTAGTAAAGCCGCTCAGGGGTCGAAGCCAGAAAAGCGTGCTCGGCACTGAACGCCAGCATAAAATGATAACAACCATGATTCACGCTACGGCTGGCGGCCATCAATTGTGCCGTGTGCAAGGGCGAATTTAGCGTCAATTCCGTTTTCCGGGCGATGACCACCTTTTCTATTTTGTTTTGGCTGATGGCATTGAGGGCATGTTCCAACAAACGATGCCATTGAGCACTTTCAGGCGTATGCTTTGCCTTCAAGATGGCCGTTTGTAGCGGCAAAAGAGGCTGGCCTGGAAGCAGTTGTTTGAGGAACTGGCGGGCATTTTCGAGATCGGCTTGGCCATCCACATGGATATATAAACGATTTTCCCCCCGATGGCGGCGCAATTCTAACCTCGGCAGAAACAGATAACTTTCGCCACCAATGATATTTTCATGCTGGGAAGGGGTAAAATTCACCTTATCCCAGGCATTCAACCCCCATAAACGCATTTGGGCGAATTGATGAGGCTGCCGCAGAAATGCCTCTGCGTCAGTCACCTTGCTAAACAGGCGAATTTGCCCACAAGCCACCACTTCTTCATCGCCATCTCTGTGCTGCCAATAAAATTGTGGATAATGAGACTGGGCAGACAACCATTCCAACCAATGGGCGCCACTGTCAACCGGTAAGACGGAAGAGAATGATTGAATCCCCGTTTCGCTGACGTTTTCGGTATTAAGCAACTCGCAGATATCAGCGATAATGTTGGTTATTTGGTTCACATCTCTCCCCATTAACGATACCTATTAACAGCATGATAAAAAACAGAATTATACGAACCACCAAGAATTATGAAAGCACTTATTATTTATGAGGTTTTTTTAGTCATTTTGTCAGTCACTGCGTTATGGGTAGTGATTTGAAATCAATTGGTTTTATATCATCTGTTTTTATAACATCCATTATATATTAACAACAAAAACAGCATTTAATTTCGAAATATAGTCACAGCACGATAAATAAACCACATTTTTATACTGAAAAAATCAGTTAATTTAATCTCGCTAATTTATTTCAAATAAAAACATTTACACTCAGCTTAAATATTTTTCATTGAAACCAGCTATAGCATTATATTTTATCTCCACAACTATTTAACCCAGAAGAAAACCATTTCAATGAATTGATTTTAAAGCAATAAAATAAATAACATGGCAAGAATATAATCAATGAAAATTATCATACATAAATATAATCACAATGAAAAATGAAATAATTGTAATTATTTTGAGAAATTTTCCCATTGATATAAATTCACACAGTGCGTATTATTTTGCCTCTTCAAAAATGAAGACTGTAAAAATTCATCTTAATCCAAATTAATTTCAATTCCGTCTGGTCCTGCTATTTGTAAAACCAATGTGCAGTATAAAAAGGGGATAGCGTGTCATATCTTTATTTCCGTCCGATGGGCTTTCATAGATATCGGTATAAACTGTTATCGTTATTTATTTCACTAAGTTGTTTAATAACAACAGAATCTGCTCAGGCAGATTATGATGCATTAATTCAACAAGCCAGAAAGGGTAATATTCCCCCCGTGCTCGAATATATTCGTCAGGAAGAAAAACGACAGCGTCTTTCTTCCGCGCAAGTTGCTGATTGGTTGCAAGTTGCAGGTTGGGGCGGATATGACGATGAGGTCATTTCTCTCTGGCAACGCTATCGCACTATGTCCATACCCGCCAGAGGGATCTCGGCGGTTGCCCGAGCTTATCGCAACCAACGTCAGTGGCCACAGGCCATCCAGATGTGGCGCACCGCCCTGACTTTGGATAAGCAGAACAGTGACAGCAAAACCGGCCTTATCATGACGCTCGCCGATGCCAAACAAGACAAAGAGGCACGCCGTTTGGCAAAAGATTTATTGGCTCGCCAACCCAACGCTGCTAATTACCGTTTGATGGCTTATGTTGATCAGGCGGCCGGCCGGATATGGCATGCCATGCAAATGCTTTCTATCGCACATGATCGGTTTCCCAATAATCAAGCCGTCACTCAAGACTACCTGTTCAGCCTCAAGGACAACCGAGTCAATGGCTCTGCATGGCGTCTGGGGCAACAACACTCGACACAATTAACCTCTGGGCAACTGCGCAGGCTGGAAGCCGATGCCGCAGCAGAATTAGTCCGCCTGTCCATGATGCCGAATCATAGCGAAAAAGAGCGGTTTGACATTGCTGAGCGAGCACTCGCACGCTACGAGCACATGCTTAATCAATGGCACAATTTGTCTGAGGCACAACAAGATTACCAGCGGGCACGTATTGACCGGCTTGGTGCTCTGCTTTCCCGCCATCGGATGCAAGACGTCATTGATGAATATCTCATCTTGCAACAACAATCCGAGCAGAAAAAAGGGGTAACGGTTCCAGAATATGCCCAGAAATGGGCAGCCGCCGCCTACCTGAATCTGCGCCAGCCAGAAAAAGCACGAGGTATTCTGCGATCCTTAAATTATTCCCATGAAAATCTCTCGGCGCTGGGGAAAACATCACGACCCAATATCCCGCTTGAGGATGATATCGTCCTTTTCTATGCAGAGATAGAAAGTGAGCATCTGGATGCAGCCCAACAGCTTGCTGACAATATCAAGCAGCGTAATTCCTATATGCTCAATGTCTTTGGCTCTCCCGTTCGTGTTCCTAATGATGACTGGCTACAAGGGCAGCAATTTTTAGCAGAGTCTGCGCAACTACGTGAAGATTTTCCCGCAGCAGAAAAACGCTTCACTCATTTAGCCCGCACCGCGCCCGGCAATCAGAAATTACGAATTGACCTGGCCGCTATCTGGCTGGATCGTGGTTGGCCACGTCGGGCTGAACGTGAATTAAAACAAATTGAAGGACTCGCCCCCCGTAATCTGTCGTTAGAAGTCCAGCAAGGCTATACCGCCATTGCCTTACAAGAATGGCATCAGATGGATTTACTGGCCGATGATGTAATGACCCGTGCCCCCGAAGATATGCTCGCTAAACGCTTTAACCGTCTGCGCAATGTACACCATATGTCAGAGCTGCGTATTCAGGCTAATCAAGGTATTAATTCAGATAATCCACAACGCGGCAAACACAATTCAGATGTTGAGGCGGTACTTTATAGCCCGCCCCTTGATGATAATTGGCGCTTATTTGCCGGCGGGGCTTACAATCGCAGCCAATTTTCCGAAGGCCGGGGCTTGAACCGTGATTTACGCGGCGGTGTGGAGTGGCGTTCACGGGATGTTTGGCTGGAAGGTGAAGTTTCTGCGCGTCATTATCGTCATGGCAGCAAAATGGGCGCACGAATTGCAGCCGGGTATGATGTTAATGACCAGTGGCGTTTGGGTGGCTCTGTTGAACGCCTTGCCCGTCATACCCCGCTGCACGCATTAAGCAACAATATCCATGCTCATGGCGGGGAAATTTATACGCGCTGGCGATCCAGCGAGCGTCGTCAATGGACTGCGCGTTTTGTCCCTTCGTTCTTCTCAGATGGCAATCATCGCTTTGAATACGGTATTGACGGCCAGCAACGCTTATACAGCGCGCCTTATCTCAAACTTGATGCAAAGCTGGAACTGAGTACGACTCACAATACTCAGCAAAATACCCCCTATTTCAATCCCAAAAGCGACTTTACCTTACTGCCTGAACTGGAAGCAGACCACATCCTATATCGGCATTATCAAATCGTCTGGAGTCAGCAACTGGCGGCGGGCATCGGGCAATATTGGCAGCAAGGGTACGGCAGTGGCCTTATCACTCTGGTGGGATACGGCCAGCGCATGACGTGGAATGATGTCCTTGATGCCGGGGTAAGGCTCACGCTGGATAAACGGCCTTACGACGGTAAACGAGAAAATAATCTGCAAGCGGCTTTTGATTTAATCTATCGGTTCTAAAGGATTTTTTATGACATATCACCTTTTTCGTCATTGGCTGATGATATTGACACTGCTGATTAGCCTGTTTATTCCCCCATTCGGCATGATGGCCTATGCCGAAAAACCTGATTTTGTCCCCCCCACGCAACGTCCCCTGCCGATGAACGAACGTCCTTGGCCTAAAAACGGGTTTGTGGTTCTGGCTTACCATGATGTTGAGGATGAGGGAGCAGATCAGCGTTTTCTGTCAGTCCGTACCAGCGCATTGAACGATCAATTTGCCTGGTTGCGGGAAAATGGCTACCAGCCGGTTACCGTCGATCAAATTCTTATCGCCAATCAGGGCGGGACGCCATTACCTCCCAAGGCAGTATTACTGACTTTCGATGATGGTTATAGCAGTTTTTACCATCGCGTTTTTCCCCTGCTTAAAGCCTATAACTGGCCAGGCATTCTGGCACCGGTTGGGATCTGGGTTGATGTCCCCGCCGGAAAACCGGTTGATTTTGGTGGCTTAATCGTGCCGCGGGAACGCTTTACAACCTGGGAACAAGTGGCTGAGATGTCCCAATCGGGTTTAGTGGAAATCGGCTCCCATACTTATCAACATCATTATGGCGCCATCGCTAACCCACAAGGCAATACAGAGCCTGCCGCGGCCGTTCGCATTTACGATCCGAAAACCGGTCAATATGAAAGTGAGCACGCGTTTCGCCAGCGGATGGAAAAGGACATTGCCACGATTACCCAAAGAATTATCGCTGCCACAGGCAAGCAACCGCGGGTCTGGATTTGGCCTTATGGCATAGATAACGGTGTTACGCTGGAAATCGCCAAACGCTACGGCTACAAAATGGCATTGACGCTGGATAATGGGCTGGCAAATGCTAACAGCCTTGATAATGTTCCGCGTATCTTGCTGACTCATAATCCTTCTCTGAAAGCGTTCGCTGAGCAAATCATTCAGGTGCAGGACAAACCGATCTTACGGATTGCCCATATTGATCTGGACTATGTTTACGATCCTGACCCCGTTCAACAAGCTCATAATCTTGACAAACTGGTACAACGCCTTGCCGATCTGCGCGTCAATACGGTTTTTCTGCAAGCCTTTGCTGATCCCAAAGGCGATGGCAATGTCCGTGAACTCTATTTCCCCAATCGCTGGCTGCCGATGCGTGCCGATCTCTTTAACCGTGTTGCCTGGCAATTGCACAGTCGTCTGAACATTGAAGTTTATGCATGGATGCCTGTTCTGGCATTTGAGCTGGCGCCTTCACTTCCGCGGGTGATGAGTTATGACGAAAGTCACGACAAACTGTTTGTCAACCCGACACAATACCGGCGTTTATCGCCCTATAACCCGGACAACCGCCGAAGAATCAAAGAGATTTATCAGGATTTGGCCTCCCATGCCATTTTTCAGGGCATCCTGTATCACGATGATGCCGTCATGTCCGATTTTGAAGACGCCGGTGCCGATGCTATCAAAGCTTATCAGGCCGCTGGTTTACCGGCCTCCGTTGCAGAAATTCGGCGAGATCCGGAACAATTCGCCCGTTGGACTCGTTTCAAAAGCCAATACCTGATTGACTTTACCCACGAATTAACCCAGGAACTCAAATCGATACGGGGTTATCAGATCAAAACGGCGCGCAATATTTTTGCCCTGCCGATCCTGAAACCCGACAGCGAAGCGTGGTTTGCCCAGAATCTGGATGATTTTCTCGCCCACTACGATTGGGTCGCGCCCATGGCCATGCCCTTGATGGAAAATGTGCCCTTAGCAAAAAGCAATGCGTGGTTATCCCGATTGGTCAAAACCATTGCTCAACGCCCAGAAGCACTGGCCAAAACCGTCTTTGAACTCCAGTCCGTAGACTGGCGCAAGCCTCTGGATAAGAGAGCGATACCGGGACATCAACTGGCTGAATGGATGCGTCAATTGCAGCTCAATGGTGCGCAGAGTTTCGGTTACTACCCGGATGACTTTATCAATAATCAACCAGAAATGAATGAGATCCGCCCTGTTCTTTCTCCTGAATGGTATCCACTTAATGATTGACCGTATTCTTGCTTTGATCGTGCTCTGTCTGGTATTGAGCATCCCCCTTGGCATCGCCGTCACGTTTACCGGCGAAGTGATGCTGAACTTTGTCTTTTTCTGGCCGTTGTTCATGTCGGCCATCTGGATCTCAGGCGGGATCTATTTCTGGCTCTATCGGGAAAGGCATTGGAAAGTGGTGGATCAAGCAGCCCCACAGCTTGAAGGTGAACCACTGATTTCAATTTTGATCCCTTGCTACAACGAAGGGCCGAATGTGCGCGAAACCTTGCTGGCAGCCTTAAACCAGCGTTATCCCTACGTTGAAGTGATCGCCATCAATGATGGTTCAACCGACAGCACGGCAGATGAACTCAATGCCATGGCGAAACAACATCAAGCCTTAAGGGTGATACACCTGAAACAGAACCAAGGCAAGGCCACGGCGCTGCAAGCCGGTGCCGCAGCGGCGAAAAGTGATTATCTGGTCTGCATTGATGGTGATGCCTTGTTAGATCGCGATGCCGCGGTTTGGCTGGTCAAGCCGATCATTGAAAATCCCCGTGTGGGTGCGGTAACCGGCAACCCCCGGGTTCGCACGCGATCCACGTTAGTCGGGCGCGTTCAGGTGGGTGAATTTTCCTCCATTATTGGCCTCATCAAACGCACCCAGCGGGTTTATGGTCAGGTTTTTACCGTTTCGGGGGTGGTTGCGGCCTTTAATCGCCGGGCACTGGCCGATGTGGGTTACTGGAGCAATGACATGATCACAGAAGATATTGATGTGAGCTGGAAACTCCAGTTACACCATTGGTCTATCTTTTTCGAACCCCGAGCCATCTGCTGGATCTTGATGCCTGAAACCCTGCGGGGATTATGGAAACAGCGGCTGCGCTGGGCGCAGGGTGGCGCCGAGGTTTTCCTGAAAAACCTGCGTCAATTGTGGTCATGGCAATATCGCCGCATGTGGGTACTGTTTGCCGAATTCTGCTGTTCTGTGATCTGGTCATTTACCTTTGCCCTTTCTATCATGTTATTTTTTCTTGGAATGCTCATCACATTACCGGAAAATATTCGCGTCTATACCCTATTTCCCCCCGGATACACGGGATTAGTGCTGGCGGCTACCTGCCTGCTCCAGTTTACCGTCAGCTTGATGATTGAACGACGCTATGAAAAACACGTTGCCTCATCGCTTTTCTGGGTCATTTGGTATCCGATGGTTTATTGGATGCTAAGCCTATTTACGACCCTGGTTTCTTTTCCCAAAGTGATGCTCAAAGTACACAGAAAACGTGCCCGCTGGGAAAGCCCTGACAGGGGAATAGAGAGAATCGAATCATGAAAGATCCCTTAATTTTTACTGAACAAAAATTATTGCCCCGTTTTATGGATATCCTGCTGACGATTCTGGCTTGGGTGGGTTTTATCTATTTATTTATCGTGGGATTATTTAACACTTCTCATCATGGCACCAGCGCTTTTACTTCAACACTGACTTCAACATTGACGTCAGAACTGGGATCTATCGCCCTTTATATTGCCATCGCCATATTCAATGCATTTCTGCTCATTGGCTGGGCAAAATACAACCAACATCGATTTAAGCTCGAGCGTCGCCACCACCGACCTGCATTAACGCACGCTGAGGTGGCACAGAGTTTTATTCTGGAACAAAAACGGTTAGATGTCTTAAAGCAGAGTAAAGTTTCCAGTATCACTTATGACAATCATGGACATATAATAGGGATCCATAAAGATGTATCAATATAGCGTTGTCAACATCGACGTTAGCAACATCGAAATTAGCAACCGCAGTCTATTTGTTGGCGATGAAATTATACCTTGAAGTTACCAATTAAATGATTTGGTGAGCAACGGCTTTACAACCTATCTCATTCGGTATCATTTTTGCATAGTCGCAATCGTAATGACAGTCATGACAATAGTGACAGAAGAATAATGGCAAAAATAGCTTGATGAGATAGGTTCTGGTTAAGAACAAATCTTATCAGTCGCTTCAACACGATTATTTACACTCGATTTTTGACGCTAGACTTTTGACACGATATGAAAGGCAAATGCTGGACGAAAAGCAAATACCGGAACTCGTTATGAAAATGATTGAACGGATTCATCATCTTTGTAAGCGTACTGTTTTTAGACATTGTGTTTCCAGATTATTTCTAAAGGTACTGATGACCTTATGCGTAAGCACTGTGATAGGTAATTCAGCCGTCATGGCTATGCCTGATACCAATGAAAAGCTCATCCTCAATCAACATGTTGTGCGGGTTGTTTCTGGCATTATCAGTTATAGCCACTGGCCTATTGCACCGGCGGCGCTGCATTTATGTCTGGTTCCCCCATCCAATTACATTAGCGCCTTAACCCACATTGATATGATTTCTGACCAAACAGAACTGCAAATAGAAACGCTGAGTTTCAACGTAGAACAACTTATAGAAAGATGTGATGTTATTTACTATGGCCAGGTTGATCCTCAACTTCAACACCAAGTGATTAGCCTGAAAGAGACGAAACCATTACTGACTATTGCTGAAAATAATCCGAATTGTGAAATTGGCAGCGCATTTTGCCTCAACATTAACAGCACACAGGCCACTTTTAGCCTTAACCTTGATATTCTGACGCGCAGCGGTGTGCGCGTACATCCGAATGTGCTGCAACTGGCTCGCAAGGTGGAATAATCTGTATGAAAAAACGTTATTCACTGATGCCATCTCGCCCAACTTTACGTCAGGCTTTTCACCGAATCCATCTGATTATTACGTTTATCATATTATCCGTCGTCGGCTTATTTTTATCCCTGCTGGCGCTGTTTGCCATGCAGAAGTATGCCGAAAATAATTTAAAGCTGATCTCCACAACCATTGCCCATACAGCACAGGCTGCCGTCGTCTTTCAGGATAAAACCGCAGCAAACGAAATATTGGAAATGATTGCGGTTCACGATAGTTTTACCGAAGCTAAAATTTTTGATGCCAAACAACAGGTATTAGCCTGCTGGCAAGCCAATCAGGGGTCGCGTACCGGCAACTTCCGAAAATGGATCGAGCGCTGGCTACTGCCTGAACCGATTACCCTGCCAATTTATCACCATCAACAAAAAGTCGGCTCAGTCTGGCTAATCGGCAACAGCGACCATATCATCACGTTTATTTATCAGGCTCTGCTGGTACTCTTTGCCTGCCTGCTGTTTAGTGCTGTGATTTCACTTTACCTTTCATTGCGTATGCATGATGGCATCGTCAGGGCATTGCAAAATATTACGGTCGTCGCCCATGATGTACGGCAACAGCGGACATTTTCACGGCGAGTGCCTTCTGCCCATATCGCTGAATTGCACAAGTTAAGTCAGGTTTTCAATCACCTGCTGGAAGAGCTGGAAGAGTGGCAACATCATCTGCAAACAGAAAAAGCCGCGTTAACCTGGCAAGCGCAACATGATTCTCTCACCGGTTTACCAAATCGGGCAACGTTTGAGCGTGTTCTTTCAACCGTGATGAACGATAAATTCATGCGTGAAAGTGCAGCAATATTATTTATTGATGGTAACAGGCTGAAATATGTCAACGATATCTATGGACATGCCGCCGGCGATCACGTTCTTGTCACGATAGCCGCCACGTTAAAAAGGAAAGTGAGAAAAACAGATACCGTTGCCCGGCTTGGCGGGGATGAATTCGCTATCCTGTTACCCTCTGCCAATCTGGACGATGCAGAACGCATTGCAAAAAATATCATCCATGCCATGGACACCCCCATTCTTCTGCCTAACGGACAACACCTGCGTATCACGCTCAGTATTGGCATTGCCTTATCCAACGGTGAACTAACGGCGGAACAACTGCTTTGTGAAGCGGATGCGGCGATGTATCACATTAAACAACGAGGTGGCGGCTGGTATTCCGCAGATACAACAAAACTAAACTATCTATCAAGGAACCCTCTATGAGCAGAAACCGTTATTGTCTATTTACCTGGGTATTTATTGGCACCCTTTTTCTCAGTGCTTGCCAGAACAAAGGGATGTTGACCGCAGCCCAAATCGCCGCGCTTAAACAACAAGGATTTCAACAAACCGATGAAGGCTGGCTATTTGGTATGTCAGAAAAAGTGCTATTTGGTAATAACCAATTCCACTTACGTCCCGAAGGTAAGACCAAGTTAAAAGAACTCGCCAATGTTTTATCCAAAGTGGGTATCCACCATGCACGTCTTGATGGCCATACGGACAACTACGGAGAAGTGAGCTACAACAATCAATTATCGTTAAAACGTGCTAACACCGTTGCAGAGGCACTGACACAGGGAGGGATGCAGCGTACTCATCTGACAACCCGTGGATTAGGGCCAAGCCAACCTATCGCCGATAACCGAAGCTCAAAAGGCCGGGCAGAAAACCGCCGTGTTGCCATCGTGATAACAACGCCGTAAAAAATGGGCGTTAATACAAGACTATTTAAAACAAGACCATTTAACACAGTTAACCTTAATATATTGATATCAATAAATAATAATTTTGCCATGGAGGGCAAAAATATTTTGTTATTTTGATCATTGCCACTAATTTCGAAATTTTTTGACCCGATCTTGCCGTATAGTCATATCGCTATTTCCCGTCGCTAAATTCTTCCTGTAACATAGCTGAGATTGTTTTCTCAAAAAAAGAACAACATTTTTTGTAATCAAGAAGTTAATGAAACTTTGCATATTTAGATAACAAGTCTACTGTTAAGTAATGGGCTTTATCAAAAAGGAGAAATGATGAGGCTGAATCTGAAATCATTCCGATCCCTGTATCGGATATTTGTGATGTTATTCATCACCCTCATTGTCGGCACAGGATTTATATTCTGGAGATTATTTTCCAATTATCAGGACAATATCCAGCCAGATGTGGAATTAGCATCTGTATTTATTTTACTGTCTCTGCTTACTCTCATCTCTGCGGTGTTTTTTTATCAATACACCAAAACCATCACTTTCCCAGAATATCACCTGAAAAAAGCGATCAAAAATAAACAATTCATTCCTTACATACAGCCCATTATTTGTAGTCAAAACAATCAAATCATTGGATGTGAAATTCTGGTTCGCTGGCAACATCCGGCTCACGGGTTATTGACACCCAATAAATTTATTGCACAAATTGAAAAGTCAGATTTGATTATTCCCTTAACGCATCACCTAATCACCCAAGTGCGAGACTATTTTGTACCGATTGCCCATCAATTACCGGTACATTTCCATTTTAATTTCAACATCAGTGCAAAACATTATAAAGATATTCAATTAGTTGATGATTGCCAAAATTTTCTGGGATCATTTCCCAAAGATACTGTCAAACTGATTTTGGAGATGACTGAACGAGAATTATTGGAGTCAGACGACCATACAATGAGTTTATTCAATAAGTTGAATAAATTAGGTGTATTAATTGCATTGGATGACTTCGGTACGGGTTACTCTAATTACAATTATTTACACAAGTTTAATATTAACTTAATAAAAATCGGACATAACTTTATCAGCAAAATGAATACCGATATGATTTCAAAACATATTGTGGAAAATATCGTTGATCTTGCTTTACGACTGCGTCTGGAAATTGTGGCAGAAGGGGTTGAAAACCAGGAACAGATCAATCAGTTAAAGAACTATTCAGTTGATTATTTGCAGGGATATTACTTCGACCGTCCAATGCCATTAGAAGAATTTGTCAAAAAATGGTTATGATAAAAATTCCCGCGGCATTCATTCAACACTATTGGCAATTGATGCAAAAACACACAACCCTCATGCTAAAACTCAATCAAGGCCTTATTTAAAAGCTCTTTTTGACTTTATTTAAGCCTATAGCATTCACTTTCCCAACGACAATTCCCCATCCGGCTTGCATTTATTTTATTAATTTATATTATATAAAAAAGTAAAATGTTGAGGTGAGAATATGATAATGAAGGCGAATCGCCCTGTGCAGCAAGCAATGCGAGAAGCGGCCGAAGGAGCGGCAGATGTATTACAGGCACTTTCCAATGATGACCGTTTGCTATTGATGTGCCAACTGAGTCAGGGAGAGGCCTCTGTCGGACAACTTGAAGAAGCCGTGGGCGTCCATCAGCCAACGCTGTCGCAGCAATTAGGCGTAATGCGGCGGTTAAATCTGGTGCAAACCCGTCGGGAAGGGAAACAAATTTTCTATCGTATTGAAGACGAACGCATTCTGACATTGCTTCATACCCTTTATACCTTGTATTGCCCGAAGCCGGAATAACAGGAGATTAGGATGAATATTGATTTTGCCCAGTTCACACCGGGGTTGAGCTTTAGTGGTGGAATATTGATTGGTCTGGCCGCAATTGTATTGGTGTTATTTTGTGGCCGGATTGCCGGTATCAGCGGTATTCTCGGCGGATTATTGCAGCCTAAAGAGAATAATCGCTCATGGCGGTTAGCATTTCTGGCAGGCATCATTATTTCCCCTGTGCTTTATAACCTGCTGTATCCATTACCAGAAATCACCATTACAGCATCCTTTCCTGCCACTATTATCGCCGGCCTTTTGGTGGGAATGGGCACACGGATAGGTTCCGGTTGCACCAGCGGGCATGGGGTATGCGGGCTTTCTCGCCTCTCTTTACGTTCATTGATCGCCACACTGATCTTTATGGCCGTGGGATTTATCACAGCAACCGTGTTGGGTTATTGGTCTTTCGTGGGATGAAAAAAATGGTGATGATATTTTCTCTGCTGTCTGGTGTCATTTTTGGTTTGGGGTTGATTATCAGCGGAATGGCAAACCCCGCTAAAGTTTTAGGTTTTTTGGATCTGGCTCATCCGTGGGATCCGTCTTTGGCATTCGTGATGATGGGGGCTATCCTTGTCGGTCTGGTCGGTTTCATGCTGGCTAAACGGCGTCAGTACGCACTTTGTGGTACACCGATGATATTGCCTGACCAGCGCCAAATAGACTGGCGTTTGATGGGAGGCGCCGCACTTTTTGGACTGGGATGGGGGATTGCCGGAATTTGCCCAGGGCCAGGCTTAGTGCTATTGGGGGCGGGGCATACAAAAGGGTCTGCCTTTATAGTGGCGATGATCATCGGAATGGTGTTGGTGGATCGTAAAAAATAACTGACAGATAAAAAATCCTCAGATTGTCAGTCTGGCGATTAGCGATTTATTTACAAACTCACTAACCTGAATTCTGGATAAGAAGTCTCGATAACGGATGCCGTCTGCGCCGCAGGCGGATAGCAAAACGAGAGAAAGGAAGAAACCATCACTGAACGTTTTCTATTCGGAAGACGATTTTTCAGTGATGGCTCAAACAGAATTTCGGTTATGTTACAAACCGCTTCTTGCCAGTTGAACAATATCAATCAGCGGTTGTGGCCAGACACCAAGGATCAACACCAGTAACCCCGAAAGCAACACAACAATCCCGCCGGAAGTCAATGCCCAATTGCGCGGTGTATCACGGTTCAGTGCTTTCGGTGCCGGCAGGTACAGGCTCACCATCACCCGCAGGTAGTAGTAAAGGCCGATGGCACTACCGACAACAACGGCACCCGTTAACCACCATAATCTGGCTTCAACACCTGTCGCGATGACATAGAATTTACCAATAAAGCCAAAGGTTAAGGGTATTCCCGCCAGTGACAACATCATGATGGTCATTACCGCTGACAGAATCGGTTTATGCCAGAACAGGCCGCGATATGAGAACAGTGAATCCGCATCCGGCCCTCGGTATGGGCTGGACATCAGGCTGACCACACCAAATGCCCCGATGCTGGCAAGCAAATAACCAACCAGATAAATACCTGCCGTCTCTTCTGCCAGCGTATGATCTTTGATGGCAACCAAGACCACCAACAGATATCCCAAATGGGCAATGGATGAGTAACCCAGCAGCCGTTTGATATTGCTTTGTGTCAATGCCAGCAAGTTACCAAACAGGATAGAGGCAATGGCAATCACCGTTAGCACAATACGTAAAGTTTCGCTTTCGGTGACCGGCGCTGCAATAAATAAGCGCATGACCACGGCGAAGATAGCCACTTTACTTGCCGTTGCCAGAAAGGTCGAAACCGGTGCCGGCGCGCCTTGGTAAACATCCGGCGTCCACAGTTGGAAAGGCACCAGGGAAAGTTTAAAGCCCAGTCCCACGATCATCATCCCCAAGCCCGCCAGAACCAACGGTTCATGCAGTTGACTGTCACTCAGGCTCTTGCCCAGTAATGCAAAAGACAAATCACCGGATTCTGCATACAGCAGCGCAATACCAAATAGCAGGAATGAAGAGGCGGCCGCGGACAACAGCATATATTTGATGCCCGCTTCCAGCGAACGTTTCTGGCGATACGCATAGCCCACTAAACCAAACAGTGGCAGAGTGATCAATTCAATCCCGATAAACAGTGATGCCATGTGGTTGGCAGAAGAGAGCAGAATTCCCCCAACCGCCGCGATCATCACCAACAGGTAAAACTCTTCTTTATTATCGGGATAATTTTCCAGCCATGAATAGGCAAAGGTCGTTGTTGCAAGGCTCGCAATCAGCACAAGGGCCGTATAGAACATGGCAAAACGATCGACATGGATCAATGGCGTGACATCCATTGGTTCCTGCTGCCCGACAAAATAGAGAGAGAACAGCGCCAGGTTTAAACCAATTACCGTCAAGGTGACATTAGTGAAATGATCGCGTCGCCACGCAATGGACAGCATCACAACCACCACCGTCAATCCGACGATCAATAGCGGCAACAGTGCGATCAATTGTTCAGAAGTTATTGTCATGGCGAATTACGGCCTTGTAGTTAAAAGTGAAGCTGAATACCAATGCTGGATGTTACCCATTGCTGCGGCTGAGGTATCAAGAATTGGCTGTGGGTAAACGCCCAAAATCACCAATAAGACGACCAACAGCAGCAAAATGGACATTTCACGCACATCCATCGGCTGTAATGGTTTATCCGTTTTTGGCGTACCGTAATAAGCCTTCTGCATCAAGTACAGTGCATAAACGGAGGCAAAAACCAAACCGAACACAGATACCGTCGTAATCAGGGTGAATTGACTAAAACTGCCGAACAGGATCATAAATTCACCCACAAAGTTACCGGTTCCTGGCATACCGAGTGTGGCTACCGCAAAAAACAAGGAGATCGCTGGCAAGAGTTGAATTCTTCCCCACAGACCGCCCATTTGACGCATATCACGTGTGTGCAGCCGTTCATATAATTGCCCACACAGAATGAACAACCCCGCCGCTGACAGACCATGTGCAATCATCTGGATCACTGCGCCCTGATAAGCCAGTTGGCTACCGGTATAAATGGCAATAAGCACGAAGCCCATATGGGAAACACTGGTATAGGCAATCAGGCGTTTGATGTCCGTCTGGCTGAACGCCATCCATGCACCGTAGAAAATGCCGATAACCCCCAGCCACATGGCAATCGGGGCAAAATTCGCAGACGCTTCTGGAAACAGTGGCAAGCTAAAACGGAGCAAGCCATATGCTGCGGTTTTCAGCAAGATCCCCGCCAGATCAACCGAACCTGCGGTTGGTGCCTGACTATGGGCATCCGGCAACCAACCGTGCAGGGGAACAACCGGCATTTTCACGGCGAATGCAATGAAGAAGCCCAGCATCAGCAGGTATTGAATGGTGTATGACATCGGTGTATTCAACAATTTTTCATAGTTGAATGACCATTCTCCCGTGGCATCATGATGAATGAAGGCCAGCGCCAGAATCGAAATCAACATCACCAGACCACTTGCTTGGGTATAGATGAAGAATTTCGTTGCTGCCGTGATACGGGTTTTCCCTTCCGAGCCTCTGTGTCCCCACAGGGCAATCAGGAAGTACATCGGCACCAACATCACTTCCCAGAAGAAGAAGAACAGGAACAGGTCGATGGCAAGGAAGACGCCCATCACACCGCCCAGTATCCACAACAAGTTCAGGTGGAAGAACCCTTGGTATGGCTGGTTTTCATTCCACGAACAGAGGATTGCCATCAAGCCCAGCAGTGCCGTCAGCACCACCATCAGCAAGGACAGACCATCCAGTGCCAGATGAATGCTGATGCCAAAACGGGGGATCCATGGCAGCAAGAATTCTGATTGCCACTGTGGAATGCCCTGTGGGTTGGTGAGTGTATAACCGCCCTGCAACCACAAGTGCAGGGAGAGTAACAGCGTCAGTCCCATCGCCAGAAGCGCTATCCAACGCGGCATGCGGATGCCGAAGCGCTCCGCCTGCCAACATAACAGGCCTCCGATGAAGGGCAGAAGAATTAGCCAAGGTAGTAGCATGGCGCAATGTGTCCCTTAATTAAACCAAAAGCAGCAGAGCTAAAACCAGCACTGCACCCAACCCCATAGAGGTCGCGTACCAACGGACTTGCCCGTTCTCACTCCAACGAAGCCCTTTATTGCCCCAACGCGACAATATGGCAGGAATGTTCATCAGTGAGTTCAAAGGATCACTTTGCAGCAAACGGGTAATGCCTTTGAATGGTTTCACGAATACCCAGTCATACAGCGCATCAAATCCCCATGCATGGAACCACCATGTGGAGAAGAAGCGCCCCAGCGCACTGTTTGCAGTGGCATTGACCACACTGCGTTTGCCAAGATACAGCGCTGCCGCCAGTAAAATACCAACAACGGCAACCACACCAGAAATCATTTCCAGTGTTACTTTGCCATCATGTCCGGCATGGCTTTCTGGCAGAACGCCCGCCAATGGCGGCACAATCAGTGCACCAACAAAGGTGGACAGCAGCAGCAAGATTGACAATGGCAAGGTATGGGTAATGCCTTTGACCGGATGAGCATGGGTTTTTTCTTCACCGTGGAACACGATAAAGATCATGCGGAAGGTGTACAGGGATGTCATCAATGCCCCGATCAGCCCCGCCAGCATCAGGTTCATATGACCATTTGCCAGTGCCCCCCACAGGATTTCATCTTTACTGTAGAAACCTGCGGTCAGTAATGGCAGGGCTGACAATGCCGAGCCGCCAACCAGGAAACAGAGATAAACAAATGGGATACGCTTGCTCAGGCCGCCCATTTTGAAGATGTTTTGCTCATGATGGCAGGCCAGAATCACTGAACCAGAAGCGAGGAACAGTAACGCCTTGAAGAACGCATGGGTCATGAGGTGGAAAATCGCGGCATCCCACGCTTGCACGCCCAAGGCCAGAAACATGTAACCAATCTGGCTCATGGTGGAATAGGCTAACACGCGCTTGATATCGGTCTGTACCAGCGCGGCGAAACCCGCCAATAACAAGGTGACTGCACCAATAATGCCGACCAGGTGCAGAATATCAGGCGCCATTAAGAACAAGGCATGGCTGCGGGCGATCAGATAAACCCCTGCGGTCACCATGGTAGCGGCGTGGATCAGCGCAGAAACCGGCGTTGGGCCTGCCATCGCATCCGCCAGCCAGGTTTGTAATGGCAACTGGGCTGATTTCCCTACGGCTCCTCCCAGAATCATCAAGGTTGCCCAAGTGATCGCGCCAGAACCGATTTCAATCTGTTGTGGCGCCAATACCGCCAGTTCGCGGAAACTCAACGTACCAAGCTGGTCATAAAGGATAAACATGCCAATAGCAAGGAATACGTCACCAACACGGGTCACAATGAAGGCTTTCATTGCCGCTGCGCCATTAGCCGGGGTTTTGTAATAGAAACCGATCAACAGGTAACTGCACAGACCTACACCTTCCCAACCGAGGTACATCAGCAGTATGTTATCTGCCAGCACCAATACCACCATGCTGGCGATAAACAGGTTGGTATAAGCGAAGAAACGGGAATATCCCTCTTCACCGCGCATATACCAAGACGCATAGATGTGGATCAGGAAACCAACGCCGGTCACCACACTGAGCATCGTCAGTGACAGGCCATCCAGCACCAGATTAACGGGGATGCTGAAATTATCCACTGCCATCCAGTTCCACAATGTTTGGCTGTAAACCAGTCCCCCTGCCTCATTCTGGGCAAGAAAATCCATCGCTACCCAGAATGTGGCCAAGGCTGCCAGCCCAACAGAACCACTTCCAATGGTGGCTGACACATTTTCAGACCAGCGGCCACGGGAAAATGCCAGCAGCAAAAATCCCAGCAATGGCAGCAGAATAGTTAAATAGAGTAAGTTCATCCGCGCATCTCACTGACTGTATCAATATTCAGGTTTTGGCGACGACGGTGCAACTGTAGTAACAGTGCCAAACCGATGCTCGCCTCGGCGGCTGCCAGAGTAATGGCCAGAATGTACATCACCTGACCATCAGGCTGGAGCCAATAGCTGCCGGCAACGACAAATGCCAGCGCTGAGGCATTGATCATAATTTCCAGCCCGATCAGCATGAATAACAGATTGCGGCGGATAATCAGGCAAGTGAAGCCCAATATAAACAGAATAGCCGCCAGAATGAGGCCGTGGTGTAACGCTATCATTATTGTTGGTCCTCCGCACGATTGCTGATCACTTCCCCTTGCCGATTTTCACGGCCAATGTGGTAAGCCACGACCAACCCTGCCAGCAGCAGCAAAGAGGCCAGCTCGACGGCCAATACATAAGGGCCAAACAAGCTAATACCCACTTCTTTGGCGCTGACCACTTCACCACTGATTTCGGCGGATGGCAGCGTACTGATGGCATAAACCAGCACAATCAACAGCACGATAGACAGGATTGACGGGCCAATCCAAGCCCTGGGTTGTAGCCATAGCCGCTCTTGTTCGACCACGGATTTGCCTAAATTCAGCATCATCACGACGAAGACGAACAACACCATAATCGCGCCCGCGTAAACGATGATCTCCAAAGCACCGGCAAAATAAGCCCCCATCGAAAAAAAGACGATGGACAGTGCCAACAAGGAAATAATCAGATACAACAGGGCATGCACCGGATTGGTATGAGTGATAACCCTGAGTGTGGCGAGAACAGCAATCAGCCCTGCGACATAAAATGTAAACTCCATGAATATCGCTCCTTATGGCAACAGGCTTTTAACGTCGATAGGCTTGGCTTCATTGTCGGCTTCGCCTTTGTCTTTGCCGTCAATCGCCATACCTGTCTTACGGTAAAAATTATAGTCAGGATATTTACCCGGCCCTGAAATCAGCAGATCTTCTTTTTCGTACACCAGATCCTGACGCTTGAATTCCCCCAGTTCAAAATCCGGCGTCAACTGAATCGCGGTAGTCGGGCACGCTTCTTCACACAGGCCGCAGAAAATGCAACGCGAGAAGTTGACGCGGAAGAATTCAGGATACCAGCGACCATCTTTATGCTCGGCTTTTTGCAGTGAGATACATCCCACCGGGCAGACCGCTGCACACAAGTTACACGCAACACAACGCTCTTCACCGTCAGGATCACGCGTCAGCACGATGCGCCCACGGTAACGGGGTGGCAGATAAACCGGTTCTTCCGGATACATTTTTGTTTCGCGTTTATGGAAGGCATGAAGCCCTATCATCCAAATACTGCGTACCTGGGTGGCGAAACCGACCACTAACTCTTTTAATGTCATGGTTCAATCACCCCTTTATTGAGCGTTGTATAAAATCACGGCGGCAGTCGCCAGCATATTAAGTAACGTTAACGGCAGACAGACTTTCCAGCCAAATGACATCACCTGGTCATAACGAGGGCGCGGCAAGGCGGCGCGGATCAAGATAAACATCATCATGAAAAATGCCGTTTTCAGCGCAAACCAGACGAAAGGAGGCAAGAGAGGCCCATTCCAGCCACCAAAGAACAGTGTGACGATTAAAGCGGATACCGTCACGATGGCGATATACTCGCCCACAAAGAACAGACCGAATTTCATGCCGGAATATTCAATGTGATAACCGTCGGCCAACTCTTGTTCCGCTTCCGGTTGGTCGAAGGGGTGGCGGTGACATACCGCAACCCCCGCAATGGCAAAGGTCAGGAAGCCAAAGAATTGGGGGATGATATTCCACACGTGTTGCTGTGAGTTGACGATATCCACCATGTTAAAGGAACCGGCTTGGGCGACAACGCCCATCATGGACAGACCGAGGAAGACTTCATAACTCAATGTCTGTGCTGATGCACGCATCGCACCCAACAAGGCATATTTGTTGTTACTCGCCCAACCCGCAAACAGCACGGAATAAACCGCCAAGCCCGCCATCATCATGAAGAACAAGATGCCAATGTTCAGGTCTGCGGCCATCCATGTTGGGCTTACCGGCACAATAGCAAAAGCCAGCAACATTGAGCTGAAAGCAATGACAGGCGCCAAGGTGAAAATGGCGCGGTCGGAAAAGCGCGGTGCCCAGTCTTCCTTAAAGAACATTTTGATCATGTCTGCAACAAGCTGCAATGAACCGCCCCAACCTACGCGGTTTGGCCCATAACGGTTCTGGAACAGGCCAAGGATGCGGCGTTCAAAGAAACTCATGAAGGCCCCGCAAACCACCACGACCAACAGAATGACAGCCGCTTTCAGTACCGCAATCAGGATTTCAATGACTTCGGGAGTAAACCAACTCATTATGCAACCTCCCGTAAGTTATGGACTGATTTGCCCGCCAGAACCGGCGGTATCCCCGGCATTCCCAACGGCAAGCCGACTTGCCCTTGAGCCAGATTGCCACTCAAGCGCACGGTTAAGCGCAGTTGCTGCCCTTCACAATCCAATGCCATCACCGCACCTTCTTTCACCTTCAAATGCTCTGCATCTTTATAATTGATCATCACATACGGCTCAGACATACGCGCCTGCATGACCTCAGAACGCTGCGACAGTTCTTCACTGCCGAACAGATGGAAATAAGGCGCAATATGCCATTGATCGTTTTGCGCAGTGAATGCGGCCGGAATAGCGTCAAAATAGTTCAATCCACCATCAACCGCTTCAATCAAACGAACACCCGGATCACCGAAACGCAGCTTGCCACCGACTTCCGCCTGAAATTTATTCCACGCCTGGGGTGAGTTCCAGCCCGGTGCCCATGCAAAGGGGATTTGCTGACGGGGTGCATAGGGGCTGTTGTTCCCTTCCATTGAGAAAGCAAATGCGGTATCGATATCCTGTGGCTGGCGCTGCTCATGCACACTGACATCAGCCAGCATCGCAGTACGGCCACTGTAACGATGGGGAGAACGTGCCAATTTTTGCCCACGAATACGGAATGCCGCATCCGGTGCCGCATTGACGATGCCTTTGAATTGCGGCATGGCTTTGACACAGGCGGCAATCACATGATCAAGCTGCGTCCAGTCGGTCTGGCACTGGGTATAGGTGGTATACAGTGAGTGCATCCAGCGCCAGCTTTCTAACATCACAATGGACTTGTCATAGAATGCGGGTTCGTAAACCTGAAAATAGCGTTGGGCACGACCTTCCTGATTCACCAACGTACCATCGCTTTCCGCAAAGCTGGAGGCTGACAGGATCAGATGCGCCTTATCCATGATGGCGGTGCGCTGGTGATCCACGACAATCAGGTTTTTCAGGCTATCCAACGCGTGATCAATTTTATCCGCCGGGGCATGGCGATAGAGATCATTTTCCATCACGATGGCGGTATCTGAATGGCCTTTGGCGATACGTTGTAAAGCCGCATCCAGTGGCTGCGCTTCCATCATCGCCAGCCCGATGCTGTTGGCATAGGCGGCAACATAGGAGAGGCCAACCTCCGAGCCTTTATCTTTCAGGGCCCATGCGATATTGGCAGCGGCCTGAATCAAGGCATCGCTGCCTGAATTGCTGCCACTGATAATCAAGGGCTTTTTCGCCTCACGTAATGCTTGTGCAATGATTTCCACCTTCGATTTCAGTTCATCCGGCAAATCATTAACGGCAGGAGCAATACTGTTCAGGGCGTGTGCCACGGCGAAACCCAAGCGAGCCTGATCATCAACCGGGGCACGGTAGTTCCATGCGGCAACATCATCCAACCGGGTATCATCGACGCTGGTCAGGAAGAGAGGGTACTTGGCATGTTGGCCGATATTCATCACCGCCGCAATTTGCCAGTCTGCCACTTTCTGGGCAGCAGCCATTTCACGCGCTTTCCCCTTCACGGCCTGACGCACAGATAATGCCATGCGCGCCGCCGTTTGCGTGAGGTCTTCCCCCAGCACAAACACCGCATCGTAATCTTCAATTTCACGCAGCGATGGGGTATAAACGCCGCCTTGCTGGAGAATTTCCAGCATCGTATCAAGGCGATGTTGTTCTTCCGCTGAAATGCCGCTGTAGAAGTTTTCCGCCCCTACCAATTCACGCAAGGCAAAGTTACTTTCAATGCTGGCACGCGGTGAACCAATACCAATGGCATTTTTTGCCTGACGCAAAATATCGGCGCCCCCCTGCATAACCTGTTCAGCATTCAATGAAATCCACTGATCGCCACGCAGTTGTTGTGGCTGGCGAGGCCGATCGTCACGGTTGACATAGCCATAACCGAAGCGCCCGCGGTCACACATAAAGTAGTGGTTAACGGTGCCGTTGTAACGGTTTTCTATCCGGCGCAATTCACCGTAACGTTCACCGGGACTGGTGTTACAGCCAATGCTGCACTGTTGGCAGATACTTGGCGCAAACTGCATATCCCATTTACGGTTATAGCGTTCTGAATGGGTTTTGTCGGTAAATACTCCGGTTGGGCAAATTTCAACGAGGTTACCGGAAAATTCACTTTCCAGAGTGCCGCTCTCAGGGCGGCCAAAATAGACGTTGTCATGAGCACCATAAACGCCAAAATCCGTTCCATCCGCATAATCTTTGTAGTAGCGGACACAACGGTAACAGGCGATGCAGCGGTTCATTTCATGAGCAACGAATGGCCCCAGTTCCTGATTTTTGTGAGTGCGTTTGGTAAAACGGTATTTTCGGAATGAATGCCCGGTCATGACCGTCATATCCTGCAAATGGCAGTTGCCTCCTTCTTCACAAACGGGGCAATCGTGGGGATGGTTGGTCATTAACCACTCCACAACACTTGCACGGAACTGTTTCGCTTCATCATCATCAATGGAAATATACGTGCCGTCTGACGCCGGTGTCATACAAGACATCACCAGACGCCCACGCGTATCTTCCGCGTTTTGATATTGCTTCACCGCACACTGGCGGCAAGCGCCAACGCTTCCCAGCGCCGGATGCCAGCAAAAATAAGGTATATCAAGCCCCAATGAGAGGCAGGCTTGTAACAGGTTATCAGCCCCGTTTACATCATATTCTTTGCCGTCTACATGTATCGTAGCCATAGTCAGCATGCTTCCCAATGGCCTGCCGTGGCAGGCGTTAATCAAAAATGAAAACCAACCTTACCAACGCTGCTTAAGCAAATTGGGCTGAATACCCGCAATCAGGCTGGTATTGCCGTAGTCGTTGAAAGAATGGTCTTTGGTGACAATGCCCGCTTCAAATTCTTCACGGAAGTATTTGATGGCACTCTGCAAAGGCTCTACGGCACCCGGTGCATGAGCGCAGAACGTTTTGCCCGGGCCAAGGAAACGACAGAGTTGTTCCAAGGTTTCGATGTCACCCGGCTGGCCTTTGCCACTTTCAATAGCACGGAGGATTTTGACGCTCCACGGCAAACCATCACGGCACGGTGTGCACCAGCCACAAGATTCACGAGCGAAGAATTCTTCAAGATTGCGGGTCAGGGAAACCATATTGATCTCATGATCCACCGCCATTGCCAGTGCGGTTCCCAAGCGGCTGCCCGCCTTGGCAATATGTTCAAAATCCATCGGCAGGTCCAAATGGTCTGCGGTCAGGAAATCGGTGCCTGCCCCGCCGGGTTGCCAGGCCTTGAATTTCAGGCCATCACGCATTCCCCCGGCGTAATCTTCCAGAATTTCACGGGCGGTTGTGCCAAACGGCAGTTCCCAAACACCCGGATTTTTGACCCGACCAGAAAAACCCATCAGTTTGGTGCCGGCATCGTTACTTTTGCCCTCACTCAAACCGATATACCACGCTTTCCCATGCTCAAGAATGGCAGGCACGTTGCACAACGTTTCGACGTTGTTGACACAGGTTGGTTTGCCCCATACGCCGGCAGACGCAGGAAAGGGCGGTTTTGAACGTGGATTGGCTCGACGCCCTTCAAGGGAGTTAATCAACGCGGTTTCTTCACCACAGATATAACGACCCGCGCCGGTATGCACAAACAGTTCAAAATCAAAACCACTGCCCAGAATATTCTTGCCAAGCAACCCGGCGGCTTTGGCTTCTTCGATAGCCTTACGTAAATGAACCGCCGCCTCGATATATTCACCACGCAGGAAGATGTAGCCACGGTAGGCTTTCAGGGCAAAGGCACTGATCAACATGCCTTCCACCAGCAGATGAGGCAGTTGCTCCATCAGTAAGCGGTCTTTGTATGTACCCGGCTCCATCTCATCCGCATTACACAGCAAGTAGCGGATATTCATGCTTTCATCTTTTGGCATCAGGCTCCATTTCAAGCCTGTTGAGAAGCCGGCACCGCCACGGCCTTTTAAGCCAGCGTCTTTCACCAGCGCGGTAATCTCATCAGGCGCCATGCCCTTCAGTGCTTTTTCGGCGCCTTTGTAACCATTCTTGTCGCGGTATTCATCCAGCCAGACAGGTTGTTGGTCAGCACGCAACCGCCATGTCAGGGGATGATTTTCCGCTGTGCGGATAATGTCTTTCACTCCTGAATGCGTTGTCATGGATATTGCTCCAGTAATTTTTCAATTTCTTCGGGCTTCACGTAACTGTGGGTGTCTTCATCAATCATCATGGTTGGCCCCTTGTCACAATTACCCAGACAGCAGGTCGGCAACAGGGTGAAACGCCCGTCTGCCGTGGTTTGCCCCGGACGAATGTTCAGGTGCGACTCTATCGCTGACTGAACGCCCTGATAGCCCGTGATGTGGCATACCACACTGTCACAATAACGGATAATGTGACGCCCGACGGGTTGCCGGTAAATCTGGCTATAAAACGTCGCCACCCCTTCCACGTCGCTGGCCGGGATGCCCAAGACCCCGGCAATGGCATAAATCGCCCCATCCGGCACCCAACCACGCTGCTTTTGCACAATTTTCAGTGCTTCGATTGACGCCGCACGCGGATCTTCGTAGTGGTGTTTTTCCTGCTCAATGGCATTACGTTCGTCAGCACTCAAAACAAACTCATCCGGTGCCTGAGCGTCCGTTACGTTAACCACATCAAGGCGTGCTTGCTTGTTTGCGTTAAATTCACTTTGCATCGTTAGCGATCCACATCAGACATAACAAAATCGATACTGCCCAGATAGACGATCAGGTCAGAAACCAGACTGCCGCGTATCACCGCTGGAATTTGCTGCAAGTGGGCAAAACTGGGTGTACGAATGCGGGTACGGTAGCTCATGGTGCTACCATCACTGGTCAGGTAATAACTGTTGATACCTTTCGTTGCTTCGATCATCTGGAATGATTCATTGGCTGGCATGACCGGCCCCCATGACACTTGCAGGAAGTGGTTAATCATGGTCTCGATGTGCTGCAAAGTCCGCTCCCTTGGCGGCGGCGTGGTCAGCGGATGATCCGCCTTGAATGGACCTTCTGGCATATTTTTCAGGCACTGCTCAAGGATGCGCAGACTCTGACGGATTTCTTCCACTTTCAGCATGACCCGGTCATAGCAATCACCGTTGTAACCGGTTGGCACTTCGAAATCGAAATTTTCATAGCCGGAATAAGGGCGCCATTTACGTACATCAAAGCTAATGCCGGTTGCACGCAGCCCCGCACCGGTAACGCCCCAGTCCAACGCCTGTTTCGCATTGTAAGACGCCACGCCAACAGAACGCCCTTTCAGCACACTGTTTTTCAGCGCCGCCTTGACGTATGAATTCAAACGTTTCGGTAGCCAGTCCAGCAATTCACGCAGAAGTTTGTCCCAACCCCGTGGCAGGTCATGAGCCACCCCACCGATCCGGAACCAGGCCGGATGCATACGGAAGCCGGTAATCGCCTCAACGATATCGTAAACTTTCTGGCGGTCAGTAAAGGCAAAGAAAACCGGGGTCATCGCGCCCACGTCTTGGATGAAGGTACTGATATAAAGCAGGTGGCTATTGATGCGGAACAGTTCGGACAACATGACACGGATGGTTTTCACCCGATCCGGCACCTCAATGCCCGCCAGTTTCTCAACCGCCAGCACATAAGGCATTTCGTTAACACATCCCCCCAGATACTCGATGCGGTCGGTATAAGGGATATAGCTATGCCATGACTGACGTTCCCCCATCTTTTCGGCACCACGATGGTGATAACCAATATCGGGAACACAATCGACGATTTCTTCGCCGTCAAGTTGCAAAATAATGCGGAATGCGCCGTGGGCAGAAGGATGGTTTGGACCGAGGTTAAGGAACATGAAGTCTTCGTTGTCAGTACTGCGCTTCATGCCCCACTCTTCGGGTTTGAAAGTCAAGGCTTCCATTTCCAGATCTTCTTTCTGCTTAGTCAGTACAAAAGGATCAAATTCCGTGGCGCGCGCAGCGTATTCCTTACGCAACGGATGCCCTTCCCATGTCGGCGGCATCAAGATACGGCGCAAATTCGGATGGCCGTTAAAGGTCATGCCAAACATTTCCCACGTTTCACGCTCATACCAATTGGCATTCGGGAAAATTGACGTGATAGTAGGGATATTCAGGTCTTGTTCAGCGAGCGCGACTTTCAGCATGATGTCACGGTTACGCTCAATGGAAATCAGGTGGTAAAACACCGAAAAGTCAGCCGCAGGCAGACCTGATCGGTGAGAGCGCTGACGCTCATCGACACCATGCAAGTCAAACAGCATGACATAAGGTTTGGGCAATTTTTTCAGGAAGGTTATTACTTCCAGTAACTGTCTCCGCTTGACCCAAACAACAGGCATACCTGTCCGGGTCGGCTGGAGGGTAAAGGCATCCGGGCCAAATTGACGATTAAGCTCGTTCACCACCGGATCATCAAGATGATCCCGCGTTGCCCAAGCCGGCCGGGCGCTTTCTTGCGCTATCTGATCTGTCATCATTCTTCACCACAACGCTTGATCAGGGTTTTTGTGATCGCAACACATTGCTCTATGGTTACGCTATATGGCTAAAAGCCTTAAATTTCGTCTGGCGTACGCAGATTTTTCACTGCAATACGTTCACCGCGCTTCCGTTCTCTTTCTGATTGCATATTGGCGCGGTAAACCCCTTGATCGCCAACGACCCATGACAGTGGGCGTCGTTCTTTGCCTATGGACTCCTGCAACAGCAGTAGTGCCTGCATATAGGCTTCTGGGCGAGGCGGACAGCCAGGAATATAAACATCGACAGGGATGAACTTATCGACCCCTTGGACGACGGAGTAAATGTCGTACATGCCACCGGAATTGGCGCAGGCACCCATTGAAATGACCCACTTCGGTTCCAACATTTGGTCGTACAGACGCTGAATGACGGGTGCCATCTTGACGAAACAGGTTCCGGAAATCACCATGAAATCAGCCTGACGGGGAGAGGCCCGCAAGACTTCTGCACCAAAGCGTGCAACATCATGAACCGCGGTAAATGACGTCACCATCTCCACGTAACAACAAGAAAGCCCGAAGTTATAGGGCCACAGGGAGTTTTTTCTTCCCCAATTCACCATATCATGCAGAGCATGTTCCAATTTTCCCATATAGACACTACGGTGAACGTGTTGCTCTAAGGGATCGCTGACGGTTTCCTGTTTTTGCAGGGGATAACGGTCATTCTCACCATTCGGATCGATGCGGGTGAGCGTATAATCCATCTTTATGCCTCGCTATTACTGCATGTGACTGTTGTTGGTATAAGTGCCAGTGTTGATATACGTGTCAGCACTCGGTTTACTGACCTGACGTTTTGAACGCGCGGGTGTCCAATCCAACGCCCCAATGCGCGCCAGATAAATCAAACCTGCCAATAACACCAAAATGAAAATGCTTGCTTCGGCAAAGCCTAGCCAACCGCTCTCTTTGATTGAGACGGCCCATGCATATAAGTAAAGGACTTCAACATCGAAGATAACAAAGAACATGGCAACCAGATAAAACTTCGCCGACAAACGCAAACGTGCACTGCCGACAGAATCGATACCTGATTCATAAGGGACATGTTTTGCTCTGGCTTTTGCCCTGCCGCCCATGAAGTACCCGCCCAGTAACATGAGCGCACACAAACCAAGAGCACCTATTAGAAAAACCGCAAATGCCCAGTGATGGGCTAGAATTCCAGTGGATGTAGACATACTCGTTGCTTACTCATCAAAAGTGGTGTCAAGGTGTCTGCTCTTTTTGCCGGCAGTGTTGCACCACATCGATTCATGGGAAGGGATAACAACCAAATCTGAAACAATGCTAATCAATATATCTTAATAGCTTGAATCGTCTTGGTTTTTATTCCTCTCAACAATAATTTGCCATCACGGCAAATGCACTCACCTATTTATTTACAAGCCACAAACCATTAATTAACAGATTGTGCTAGTATAACGCTAAAACGTGTCAGTCGTATAAAAAAACATCTTCCTGACATAACTAGTCTAACTGATAACTCGACTTTACTACACCATTATCGCAGGAAAAACCTGTCTTTCCACTGCGTTGTCGGGGGTATTTTTATGATCAAGTGCACAGTTTCATTGAAAAATATTCAACACTTGAATGCAATTTATTCAACCATTAATAAATTGTTTCTAAAAAGAACTAATAAAGTGTGATAAGCGAGCTATTTCTAAAAACGGTTTTATTTTATCAAGTTAGAAAAATGAAATTTGTTAACACAGCAACATTCTTTTAACCAAAATTCGAAAGGGATAGGAAAATTAGTAGGGTATATTTCTTATTAGAAATATCAGAAATGGAAATGAAAACTTGGGAGGACTATTAATAGAAAATTCGCTAATAGGAAATTAGCAACAGGCTAATATCTCCACAAATAAAATGGAAATATTAGCCTATAAAACACATAATACTTATTCGTCTATATTTTCAACGGAATTTTCATCAACTGTTTCAGTTGATTTGACAGGTTCAATGGTGGCAATAGATTCATCCATTTCGTCGGATTCATCAGATTCAACAGCCGTTACGGTATAAGGTGTTTTCTTATTTTCAATGGCATCGAAAACGGTCAGAACAGATTCATTCTGTTCGTTACTATTGCGATATAAGAAGAATTGGATTTCCGGCAGGCGTGGTAAGCCTTCAATTTCACCTAAAATTCTCAGGTCTGCATTATGCATTTCCAGCGGGCGAGCGGTAATACCGACTTCTGCATTGACAGCCGCGCGAACCGCGGAGAGGGAAGCCGCTTCATACGCAATACGCCATGAGATGCCTGCCATATCCAGCGTATCCAAGGCTATCTGGCGGAAAGGGTTGGTTTCATCCATCACAACCAACGGTACAGGTTCATTCGTCTGCAATTGGAAATCAGGTGCACAGTGCCATAAAACAGGCGAGGAACGTAAAACCGTTTTAGGATGGTGGTTAATTTTTGCTGTGGTTAATGCCAAGTCGATCTCATGGTTATCCAGCATGCTTTCGATAAATTGAGCACGCTTAATACGTACATCAACGGCCACACGTGGATAGACAGAGGCAATACGGTTCAGCAAGAAAGGAAGCAGTGTATCAACAGCGTCATCTGACACACCTATTCTTAATTCACCGTCTGCATCATTGTAGGTTAATGATGCGGTTGCATCGTCATTGGCACGAAGGATCTGGCGTGCGTAACCAAGAAGTTGAAGCCCATGCTCGGTCAGAAGTTTATTGCGGCCGTGGCGAGCAAATAGCTCTCTCCCCACGAGATGTTCCAACCGCTGCATTTGCTGACTGACAGCTGACTGCGTTCTAGAAACAGCTGCTGCTGCTGCTGCAAAAGTATTTAAGTCAGCAACGGCAACAAAAGTTCTTAGCAGATCGAGATCGAGGTTTATTATCTGACGATTTGCATTTATCATTGTTTATTCATCACTTTTTTTTGATTTTAATTACTAACTAACCTGGTGTTTTTACTTCAGCAGTATCAAATAAAATAATACCGATTGTGACATTACTCTACTCTATTAAGTAGGGCAAAGGTTTACTGCATTTTTTTTACTATTTAGATCATCATGGGTTTTATTTTCTCCTTTCTTAACAAAATTTATGCAATCCCAAAATAAAATAGAGATAAAACCCTATTTACATCACATAACCACCAATTTCCAGTACAAATACCCTTTTTCTGACTTGCTTCAAAGAATAACATAATCTGAATTAGGAACGCTTAACACCACTAAATAATATTAGTATTTTTAATGAATTAGCGTTTTCATTGAAAAGGCCCGAAAATGTCATGGGTAAACATTCAAAAAAACTGTCAAAGTATCATGTGATCAAAATCTCAATTAACGTTACCTCAATAAAGATAAATTATGAGAATACATTATACAAACCTTCTTACTTTTATTGACAATTGAGGTTCCCTAAACAAATAGACTAAAAACCTCTGCCAAAATGGCATCTCCTGCCTGAGCTGTCAACTAAAAACAAGCCATTATGCAAACTTTAATTCTGACTTATCATGCATATTAAAAATAAAACACCATAAAAATAGAATAATTCAGAGAGCAAGCTGACTCATCTCTTCTTAAAACAACCGTTTTAACCAAAGATATCAAAGTCTCTTCAAAAGACTGATTGAGAAGAGTACATTGATCATCACACTTTTTATGCGGGTAGTATCCATTTTCGCCAAGAGGTCAAGGCTCCCTATGTTTTCCATCAATAAATCCAGTAAATTAGATAATGTCTGCTACGACATTCGGGGGAATACCCTCAAAGAAGCCAAGCGACTCGAAGAAGAAGGTAATAAAGTACTGAAATTAAACATTGGTAATCCGGCGCCATTTGGATTCGAAGCACCTGATGAAATTTTAGTCGATGTTATCCGCAATCTGTCAACCGCCCAAGGGTACTCTGATTCTAAGGGGCTGTATTCTGCACGCAAGGCCATCATGCAGCATTATCAAGCCCGAAATATGCTGGATGTTACCGTTGAAGATATCTTTATTGGTAATGGTGTTTCTGAACTTATCGTTCAATCCATGCAGGCCCTGTTAAATACCGGGGATGAAATGTTGGTTCCTGCGCCTGACTACCCGCTTTGGACGGCGGCTGTCTCACTCTCCAGCGGAAATGCTGTTCACTATCTTTGTGATGAACAACAAGGCTGGTTTCCCGATGTAGATGATATCCGCCGTAAAATTACGCCGCGTACCCGTGGTATCGTGATTATTAACCCGAATAACCCAACCGGCGCGGTCTATAGCAAAGATTTGTTACTGGAAATCGTCGAAATCGCCCGTCAGCATAATCTGATTATTTTTGCCGATGAGATTTATGACAAGATCCTGTACGATGATGCCCAGCACCACTCCATCGCCGCATTGGCTCCCGACCTGTTTACCGTGACCTTTAATGGCTTGTCCAAAACCTATCGTGTTGCGGGTTTCCGTCAGGGTTGGATGGTACTGAATGGCCCCAAAAAACAGGCCAAGGATTATATTGAAGGGTTAGAAATGCTGGCATCCATGCGCCTTTGTGCCAATGTGCCGATGCAGCATGCCATTCAAACCGCATTAGGTGGTTATCAAAGCATCAGTGAATTTATTTTTCCCGGTGGACGGCTCTATGAACAGCGCAACCGTGCTTGGGAGTTGATCAACCAGATCCCAGGCATTTCCTGCGTGAAACCCATGGGTGCCCTCTATATGTTCCCGAAAATAGACACCAAACGTTTCAATATTTATGATGACCAGAAAATGGTATTCGACCTCTTACTACAGGAAAAAGTTTTGCTGGTTCAAGGCACTGCGTTTAACTGGCCAAATCCTGACCATTTCCGCATTGTGACACTGCCGCATGTCATTGACTTGCAAATAGCCATTGAAAAATTTGCTCGCTTTATCGGTCACTATCGCCAATAACCTAATCTTCCTCATTTAACGCCTGTCCCAGAAAATATTAATAAATTAATGGGATAGGCTTTCTCTGAGGTAAATGCTTATTTCTGACTCACCGCCTCACCGCTATTTTTTCCATAAATGAATTTTCCAAAAATAAATATTCCCGTTATTCTTCACGTCATATAGTCATCGTTATTCGGCAGAAGAGGAAATTATGAGTCATTTTTTCGCCCAATTATCCCGCCTGAAATTAATTAGCCGTTGGCCGCTTATGCGCAATGTGCGGACAGAAAATGTTTCAGAGCACAGTTTGCAGGTCGCTTTTGTCGCCCATGCCTTAGCGATCATCAAAAACCGTAAATTCAACGGCACGGTTAACCCTGAACGGATCGCCCTGTTGGCCATGTACCACGATGCCAGCGAAGTCATTACCGGCGATTTGCCGACGCCAATTAAATACTACAATCCACAAATTGCCCATGAATATAAGAAAATAGAAAAAATAGCCCAACAAAAATTATTGGCTATGCTGCCGACGGAATTACAGGATGATTTTCGCCCCATTCTGGATGAGCATCACCATGATGAAGAAGAAACTCGTATTATCAAGCAAGCCGACGCATTATGTGCTTACTTGAAATGTCTGGAAGAGCTCTCAGCAGGGAATACTGAATTCAATCAAGCCAAAAGCCGGCTGGAAAAAACACTGGCCGCACGCCACAGCGAAGAGATGGATTATTTCATGGAAGTGTTTGTCCCCAGTTTCAGCCTCTCCCTTGATGAAATTAGCCTGTGAGAGAGGCTGAAACATGAGAAGTTGAAATATCAGAATGGGAACAGTATCGGGATAATCGCGACGCTAATTCCCATCACAATCAGCGTAAAAGGCACACCGAGTTTCAGGAAATCAGCAAATCGATATCCGCCAGGCCCTAACACTAAGGTATTAACGGGAGACGAAACCGGTGTCATAAACGCCGCTGAAGCCGCCACCCCAATTATCATCGCGAAAGGCAAAGGAGAAACCGCCATCTCATTTGCCGCTGCAATGGCAATCGGCGCCATTAACACCGCCGTCGCCGTGTTAGAAATAAACAAGCCTATCACGGCACAAAGCACAAACAGGCACACCAACATCACCCGTGGCCCCATATTCCCGGCGATATCCATCAATCCACGAACAATCAGGTCAATGCCCCCGGTTTTTTGCAAGGCCAGCGCAAAAGGCATCATGCCGACAATCAAGATAATGCTCGGCCAGTGAATGGCTCGATAAGCACTTTCCATATCAATGCAGCGGAATTTTCCCATCAGCAAACAGGCAATTAACGCAGCAATAAAATTCGGGATTTCATTGGTCAGCATCATCGCCACCATCAGGGCAAGGCAGAATAAAGCATGAGGAGCCTGTGAAGCCGCGGGAGCCGCACTTTCCTCTTCAATAGGCAGGTTCAGTACAATAAAATCAGGGGTTTTTGTTTTCAAGGCGCGGATCAGTTTCCAGTCACCGATCACCAGCAGCGTATCCCCCAGCAGCAAAGGCTCATCCACTAACTTCCCTTCCAGCGCTTTCCCCCCGCGACGAATTCCCACCACATTGAGGCCATAACGGGTACGAAATTTCATCCCACGCAATGATTGTCCCAATAGTTGGGATTCCGGGATCACTGAAATTTCAGCCATCCCGACATCACGGGATTGCTCGGAAAAATATTCCCCACGCAATACCATCGGTTCTAGCCGTTGATCGCGGCAAAACTCGCGCAAATCCACATCACTGCCCGACATATCCACCAGCAAGACATCCTGCACCTTCAATTCCCTGTCCCCGGTGGCGGCGATCATGACGCGCCGGAACTTGCGCCAACGTTCAATGCCAATGACATTAGCCCCATAACGGGCACGCAGCCCCGCTTCATCCAAGGTGTGCCCAACCAAAGGCGAACCTTGGCGGAGAGAAAAACGGCGGGCACGGCCAGATAATTTATAGTCGCGGATCAAATCACGGAATGTCCGCTGATAGCGCTCATCCGCGGTCTGGTGATTTTTGCCGCCCAGCCAACGACGGGCAACTAACATGTAAACCACGCCAGCCACCAACACTAACAGGCCAATCGGTGTAATGGAGAAGAAACCAAACCCGCGCAAACCTTCGCGCACCAGCTCACTATTGACCACCATATTGGGCGGCGTTGCCACCAAGGTCATCATGCCACTGATCAGACCGGCAAACCCCAATGGCATCATCAGCCGCCCCGGCGAGGTTTTCATTCGAGTCGCCACGCTCAGGACAACCGGAATAAAGATGGCAACCACTCCGGTTGAACTCATGAACGCGCCCAATCCGGCAACCGATAACATCAGCCAGGCCAACATCTTGGTTTCACTGTTACCCGCGACACGAACCAGCCAATCGCCCATCTGATAGGCCACCCCGGTTCTCACCAGCCCTTCGCCAATGACAAACAGGGCAGCAATCAATAACACATTGGGATCACTAAAACCGACAGTGGCTTCACTTAACGTCAGTGTGCCACTCAAGACAAATGCGATGATCACCAATAACGCCACCACATCCATCCTGACTTTATTGGTGGTGAAAAGCACAATGGCTATCAATAGCAGGGTCAATACCCACAACAGTTCGCTACTCAATCTAAGCCCCTATCAACGATATCTTTCAATTAAACGTTAACAAGTTAAGTAGAGCACTTTTCTCTGGGAAAATCCTTCATTAGGATCAAGGATCTTCCCAAAACGAAATCTATTGGGTGTAAATCGACACATAACCGCCGGATTTGACAATCTCGATATCTTCCAGATTATTCAGCGTCAAATGGACTTCGTCACGGCGCGGAATATCCGGCGAATCGTGGACAACAACAACCTGACAGCCCGCATCCAGCCCCGCATGAATGCCCGCCGCCGCATCTTCAAAAACCACGCACTCCTCCGGCAAAAGCCCGAGTTTTTTCGCGCCCAGCAAATAAGGCTCAGGGTTTGGCTTGCCATGGGTGACCGACTCTGCTGTCACCCAATGCGCCGGTTCCGGTATCTCCGCCACTTGATGCCGGGCAGACGCAAGCGGCACCGTTCCCGATGTCACAATCGCCCACGGAATATCCAGCGCATTCAACTTATCAATCAGGGCGATGGCACCCGGCAACGCCGTAATGCCTTGCGTATCTTCTGTTTCAATTTTTTCAATCCATTTGAAAGTCCGGCTGATCTCTTCTTCACTGGCATCCGGCATAAAATGCCGCAGTGATAATATCGCCGGCGTACCATGCACATAGTTCAGCACTTCATCCCGGTCGATCCCCATTTTGTCGGCAAACTGGACCCATGCCCGTTCAACCGCAGGTAATGAATCGATCAGCGTACCATCCAAATCGAATAAAAAACCTCTGCATCTCAGAACCAAATCCGACTCCTTAAATATCATCAAGAAAAGAGTTATCCAATTGCTTAAAGGCTCGTTTAAGCAATTCAGCCAGTGAGAAGTAAGTCGGGGCGTTTTCCACAGGAGCCATGGCAATACCTGCCTGAGTAAATTTTTCCCGAATTTCATAAAACCAGTTCAGCAATCTTTCCGGTAACGGTGTTGCCGCACGTTTTCCCAGCCACCATAATCCCTGCAACGGCAAACTACAGGCAAATAGCGCCGTCGCCACCGAGGGACCCAATTGCCCCCCCAGGGCGATTTGCCATGTCAGGGTAAAAATGGCCAATGGCGGCATAAACCGGATACCAAAACGGGTCGCCTTAATCACACGATTTTCAGGAAAAACAGGGGCAAGCTGCTTTGCCAGTGGCCAGGTTTTCAAATATTGTTGGCCTAATTGCATTCGCTTAAACCAACCCTGACTGACAGGCGGTGTCGTGTTCATCATGACCTCAATCAATTAAAGGTATAGTTTTTAAAAAATCTCTACAAAACATAAAATCTTTTTTGTAGTATCAATACTATTAAGTATATTTTGTCTTTATTGCTGGCAAACGGTATCCTACACAGACTTTTATGTTGTTGCAGTAACAAAACAGGAATTTTGCCCTTTTTCGCAACAATTAGGCTCGGTTTGTTAACAAATTATTTTTATTTTTTAACACTGTTCTTTTTAAAGATTAGATCACAACAAGATAATAGGTATTTCCATGTCAAGTAAGCTGGTACTGGTTCTTAATTGCGGTAGCTCCTCCCTGAAATTTGCTATCATCGATCCTGCCAATGGTGAAGAATATCTTTCGGGTTTAGCAGAGTGCTTTAACCTGCCTGAAGCCCGTCTTAAATGGAAAATGGATGGCGCGAAAAACGAAGCTGCTTTAGGTGCCGGCGCAGCACACAGCGAAGCACTAAATTTCATTGTTAATACTATTTTGGCTGAAAAGCCAGAACTTTCCGCCCAAATTTCAGCCATCGGTCACCGTATTGTACATGGTGGTGAGAAGTTCACTTCTTCCGTGGTGATCACCGATGACGTTATCGCAGGTATTGAAGCCGCTATTCCATTCGCGCCACTGCACAACCCGGCTCACCTGATCGGTATTGCAGAAGCGAAAAAAGCCTTCCCGCATCTGCTTGAGAAGAATATTGCCGTATTTGACACCGCCTTCCACCAGACGATGCCTGAAGAAGCGTACCTGTACGCACTGCCTTATAACCTGTATAAAGAGCACGGTATTCGTCGTTACGGCGCACACGGCACCAGCCATTTCTACGTTTCCCGCGAAGCCGCCAAGCTGCTGAACAAACCCGTTGAAGAGCTGAATGTCATCACCTGCCATTTGGGCAACGGCGGTTCTGTTTCTGCGATTGTTAACGGTCAGTGTGTTGATACTTCCATGGGTCTGACCCCACTGGAAGGTCTGGTGATGGGCACCCGCAGTGGTGACATCGACCCGGCTATCGTCTTCCACCTGCACGATGCCATGGGCATGAGCGTCGCTCAGATCAACACCCTGCTGACCAAAGAATCTGGCTTCCAGGGGCTGACCGAAGTAACCAGCGACTGCCGTTATGTCGAAGACAACTACGAGACCAAAGCGGATGCTAAACGTGCCATGGATGTTTATTGCCACCGTCTGGCGAAATACATCGGCGCCTACAGCGCACTGATGGAAGGCCGTCTGGACGCGATTATCTTCACTGGCGGCATCGGTGAAAACTCCGCGCTGGTGCGTGAACTGACCATGAAGAAAGTGGCTCTGCTGGGCTTCGAATATGATCACGAGCGTAACCTTGCCGCTCGCTTTGGCAAATCAGGGGTTATCACAACCGATAACAGCCGCCCTGCTCTGGTTATCCCAACCAATGAAGAATTGGTCATTGCTCAGGATTCAGCACGCCTGACTGCATAACAAAGCAGTCATGATTTTCAGAACCGCCGGCATCGCTGGCGGTTCTCTATTCATGAGTCAAATAAAGAGGTTTCCGTGTCCCGTACAATTATGCTAATCCCTACTGGCACCAGCGTTGGTTTAACCAGTGTCAGTTTGGGTGTTATCCGCTCCATGGAGCAAAAAGGCGTTCGCCTGAGCGTTTTCAAACCTATCGCCCAACCCCGTCACACGGGTTCTCAAGATCAAACCACTTCCATTATCCGCTCACACTCCAGCATCCATACGGCTGAACCGCTGGATATGGCCTATGTGGAATCGTTGCTGGCTACCAATAAAAAAGATGTCTTAATGGAAGAGATCGTGGCGCGTTACCACGAAAACGCCAAAGAGGCAGAAGTGGTGCTGATCGAAGGTCTGGTGCCGACGCGCAAACATCCGTTTGCCCAATCCCTGAACTATGAAATCGCCAAGACACTGAACGCGGAAATCGTATTCGTGACGGCTCAGGGAACCAACACGCCGGAGCAACTGAAAGAGAGCATTGAACTGACCCGTGCTGAATACGGCGGCAGCAAGAACCAAAACATTATCGGTGTCATTGTCAATAAACTGAATGCCCCGGTTGATGATCAAGGCCGCACTCGCCCGGATTTGTCTGAAATCTTTGATGAATCCACCAAAGCAACGGTTGCGCATATCGATCCCAATGCCATCGTCAAAAACAGCCCGCTGCCGATTCTCGGCTGCATCCCGTGGAGCTTCGACCTGATCGCGACCCGTGCGATTGATATGGCCAAGCACCTGAAAGCGGATATCATTAATGAAGGCGCTATCGAAAGCCGTCGCATCAAGTCCGTGACATTCTGCGCCCGCAGCATCCCTAACATGCTGGAGTACTTCCGTCCGGGTTCCCTGCTGGTGACTTCCGCTGACCGTCCTGATGTCCTGATCACCGCTTGTCTGGCCGCCATGAATGGCATTGAAATTGGTGCCGTCTTGCTAACCGGGGGTTACTCCATTGATGACTCTATCCGTGAACTGTGTGAACGTGCATTCAACACCGGCCTGCCGGTTTTCACGGTGAAAACCAACACCTGGCAGACTTCCCTGAACCTGCAAAGTTTCAGTCTGGAAGTGCCGGCCGATGACCACGAACGCATCGAAAAAGTCCAAAACTACGTGGCACAACACATCAGCAGCGAGTGGATCGATTCTCTGGCCGCCGCCTCCGAGCGTCCAAATCTCCTGTCTCCGCCGGCATTCCGCTATCAGTTGACCGAACTGGCGCGTCAGGCCGGCAAGCGAATCGTTCTGCCGGAAGGCGACGAACCGCGTACCGTCAAAGCCGCGGCTATCTGTGCTGAACGTGGCATTGCCGAATGTATCCTGTTGGGTGATCCTGAAGAAATCCGCCGTGTCGCTGCGGCACAAGGCGTTGAGTTGGGCGCCGGGATTGAAATCGTGAATCCGGCGGCAGTCCGTGAGCGTTATGTGCCGCGTCTGGTTGAACTGCGCAAGAACAAAGGCATGACCGAAGTGGTTGCCCGCGAACAACTGGAAGACAACGTGGTGCTGGGCACCCTGATGCTGGAGCAAAACGAAGTTGACGGGCTGGTTTCCGGTGCGGTTCACACCACCGCCAACACCATTCGTCCGCCATTGCAGTTAATTAAAACGGCACCAAACAGCTCGCTGGTTTCTTCTGTCTTCTTTATGTTGCTGCCAGAGCAAGTGCTGGTTTACGGTGACTGTGCCATCAACCCAGACCCAACCGCCGAGCAACTGTCTGAAATCGCCATCCAATCAGCGGATTCAGCGAAAGCATTTGGTATCGAGCCTCGCGTAGCGATGATCTCTTACTCCACCGGTAATTCCGGTGCCGGCAGCGATGTTGAAAAAGTGCGTGAAGCCACCCGTTTGGCACAAGAAAAACGCCCGGATCTGATCATCGACGGCCCATTGCAGTACGACGCGGCGATCATGGCTGATGTGGCGAAATCCAAGGCACCAAATTCACCGGTTGCCGGTCAGGCAACCGTGTTTATCTTCCCAGACCTGAACACCGGTAACACCACTTACAAAGCGGTACAGCGTTCAGCGGATCTGGTCTCCATCGGGCCAATGCTGCAAGGTATGCGCAAGCCGGTTAACGACCTGTCCCGTGGCGCACTGGTGGATGATATTGTTTATACCGTTGCACTGACTGCCATTCAGTCAACGCAGCAAGAAAACGCGTAAGCAAACAACAATCCCATGCCTTGGCGTGGGGTTGTTGAGTCAGTGATATCCCTTTCATCTCCCCCAATCCAGCCATTTTCTTTGATAATCATATCACTACCACTCATACGCCATGACGCCGCCCTCACACCCCCTGTCTGGTAAACAATGGATAAACAAAAAGTATCGACATTGCCTGTTTTTTTAACTAATTTATCCAAAATTACACGCGATAAGGACAATTTTTAGTTTAAAACTCTAATTTATAACAATTCATCAGTTCATTTTTTACCAGCACCCAACTACACAGGGGAAATGAATATGACACACCCACTGAGTTCTCCTCAACAAGTCATCTGGCTCGATCAGGTTATCCATGTCGGTTCGCCCAAATATAATATTGGTCTTTTTATCTGCATCCATGGGGAATTGAATGAAGATGCGTTCGTGACTGCCTTTGAGACGATGGTTTCCCGTTGCGATACATTGCGCTTACAGCTCATCAACACCCACGCATTACCCCGCCAACAGGTTGATAATACTCTCCCTGTCTCCGTGACCCTCCGCGATTTTTCATCGCATCCAGACGCAGAAACCCAAGCCAGACAACACATTGATACCGAGTTCATGCGCCCATTCAACTTGAATGGTGAGTTGTGGCGCTCTGAGATACTGCGGGTAAGCAAGACACGCCGATACTGGCAATTTTGTTGTCATCATTTGATCATGGATGGGATGAGTTTGTTCATGCTGCTTGACGAGGTTATTGATACCTACAATTATTTGGTAAAAAATGACCTGACAAAAAGCGACCTGATAAAAAACAACCTGATTAAAAATCACCCGATAAAGCAAGAAACCCTCAATAAAGCGGCTGCCTCTTATCTGGATTTTGTTGAGGATGACCGGGCTTATCTTATTTCCCACCGCCACTCACACGATGTGCAATTTTGGCAAGAACGCTATAAAAACCTGCCACAACCCTTGCTCCCGCCGGCTAACACCCAAAAAACAGCAAACAACGCGCAAGCCAAGCCGCTTTTTTGGCAAATAGACAAGACGCTTTATCAGCGTATTGAAACGACCGTGACCCGACAGGGATTATCCATCCTGCATTTTATGTATGCCGTTCTGGCCGGCTATTTCACCCGCATAACGGAAGTCGATGAAATCGTGATTGGCATTCCCGTGCACAACCGCAAAAATGCCCGCCATAAAAGCACCATGGGGATGTTCGCCTCCGTTATTCCGATTGGCGTGACCCTATCACCAGAGGACACCTTCCTTGATGTCATGCACAAAGCCGCCGCAGAATTGCGGCGTTGTTACAAGCACCAACGTTTGCCCATTGCCGAGATCACTCGACAAACCCAAATCCAGCAGAAAACGGGACGAACACAATTATTTAACATCACATTGTCACTCGAACCGTTTACAGCGCATTTGCACATGGCAGGAGAAGAGATCGGCATCGAATCTTTTGACCTGTATCACGGTGTCCCCTATCCTCTGTCGGTCATTATCAAGCAGTACACCGACACCGCCTGTCTTGAGGATAACAACCCCCCCGTCACGATTGAGTTTAATTTCTCTACTGACACCCTGAGCACCACCGAAGTCATGACCCTCCAATCCCGCCTTGCCGTCTTGCTCGACGCCGCCGTCACCGCACCGGATACGCCGATCGCCCATTTGCCCATCCTGCCGGAAGCCGAGCGCCAACAAGTCTTGCTGGATTTCAATGCCACGCAGGTTGATTTTCCACAACATACCTTGATTCATCAACTGTTCGAGGGGCAGGTACAACAGCACCCGGATACCCTCGCTGTGATCTTTGACGACCAGTCCCTCAGTTATGACCAACTGAACCGCCGCGCCAATCGGCTGGCACATCATCTGATTGAGCTGGGCGTGCGGCCAGACGATCGGGTGGCGATGTATGTCGAACGCAGCCTGGATCTGGTGGTCGGTTTTTTGGGGATTCTCAAGGCGGGTGGAGCCTATGTGCCGCTCGATCCGACTTATCCGGCCGAACGGCTGGCGTATATGTTCAATGATTCCGCCTCGATGGCATTGATTACTCAGGCTGCGATGGTCGACATGCTGGGCAATAACCTGCCAATCCATCACTCACCGGTGCCCATCATCGTGCTTGATGCCCAACAATGCCCTGCGTTGGCTGCAAGGCCGGAAGAAAACCCCGATCCTCACGCGCTGGGGCTGACCTCACACCATCTGGCTTATGTCATTTATACCTCCGGTTCCACCGGCCAACCCAAGGGGGTGATGGTCGAACATCGCGGCCTGTGTAACTTGATTACCACTCAGCAAGACAGATTGTCTCTGACCCCGGACAGCCGTGTCTTGCAGTTTGTCTCAAACAGTTTCGATGGTTATATTTGGGAATGCTGCATGGCACTCTTGGCAGGCTCGCGTCTCTATCTTGCCAAACGTGCCAATATCCTGCCCGGTGCCGCCCTGTCCCATTACTTAAAAACCCGTGCCATTACCCACACCCTCTTGTCACCCACGGCCTTGACGGCAATGGACTCCATACCCAACACACTGCAAACATTGATCGTCGGCAGTGAGGCGTGTCCGTCAACGCTGGTCAAACGCTGGGCGCAGGGGCGACAGATGTTTAATGCTTATGGGCCGACGGAAATCACCGTCTGCGCCACCCTTTATCCCTGTGACCGTCAGGAAAAAAATGCGCCGCCGATTGGCCGCCCCATCGCCAATAGCCAAATTTATCTCCTTGATGCCCATGCCCAGCCCGTCCCGATCGGCGTAAAAGGCGAGATCTATATCGGTGGCGTGGGGGTCGCCCGTGGCTATCTTAATCGCCCAGAACTGACAGCAGAACGCTTTCTGCCCGATCCTTTCTCGTCGGTAGCCAGCGCCCGCATGTACAAAACCGGCGATCTGGCGCGTTGGCGGCCTGACGGCAATATCGAATACCTCGGCCGCAACGATTTTCAAATCAAGCTGCGTGGCTTCCGCATTGAACTGGGGGAAATAGAAGCTCAGCTCACCCAGTGCCACGGGGTGCGCGAAGCGGTTGTGGTTGCCCGCGAGGATAGTGCCGATCAGAAGCGCCTTGTCGCTTACCTGCTGGCTGAACCCGACGCAGAATTAGCGCCGGCGGAACTGCGCCGGCAACTCACGCAGCACCTTGCCGAGTATATGATCCCCAGCGCCTTTGTGACGCTCGACACCTTCCCGCGAACCCCCAATGGCAAACTCGACCGTCAGGCCCTGCCGGAACCGGATCAGGCGGCAATCGCAACACGCGGCTACCAAGCGCCGGTGAATGAAGCAGAAACGGTATTGGCCGAAATTTGGCAAGCCTTGCTGGGATTGGAAAATATCGGCCGTCATGACCACTTTTTCGAGCTTGGCGGCCATTCACTGATGGCGGTCAGCCTGAGCGAACGGCTGCACAGTTTGGGTTGGCTGCTGGATATCCATACGGTGTTCACCACTCCGGTGCTGAGCGAGATGGCGCAAGCGATGCAGGCCGTTCAGGACAATACGGCGACCTCCGCCGTACCGCCCAATCTTATCCCGGATGGCTGCACCGCCATTACGCCTGACATGTTGACGCTGCTCTCCCTGTCCCAAGCCGACATTGATGCCAGCGCTGCCGCGACTCCCGGCGGTGCCGCCAATATTCAGGATATCTACCCGCTCGCACCACTCCAGGAAGGCATTCTGTTTCATTACCTGCTACAGACCCAAGGCGACACTTATCTGTTACGTAGTTTATTTGCCTTCGATACCCGCAAGCGCCTTGATGCCTTTCTCGCTGCCCTGCAACAGGTCATTGACCGCCATGATATCTTACGCACCGCCGTCTGCTGGCAGGGCTTGGCAAAGCCAGTACAGGTGGTCTGGCGTCGAGCCACCCTGCGCATTAACGCGTTTATACCGGACAATAAAGATAGCAAAGACAGCGAACAGGACGTCCCTGCGCAATTGCTGGCGCATACCGATCCGCGCCATCGCCGTCTTGATATCAGTCAGGCTCCGCTCTTCTCAGCCGACATTGCCCATGATCCGCAGCAGGATGAGTGGTTGCTGGCCCTGTGCTTCCACCATCTGATCAGTGACCATATAACGCTGGAATTGATCATGGCTGAAATCAATGAACTGCTATATCGTCATTTCCAAAACAAGCGTGCTGAAAACTTAGATAACGGGAAATTGCCGGCCGCGTTGCCTTACCGTAACTGGCCTTACCGCAACTTTGTCGCCCAATCCCTGCGAATGAAGGATTCAGGGCACGAGGCTTACTTCCGTGAAGTGCTCGCCGATATTCATGAGCCGACCGCGCCTTTCGGCATACTGGATACCCTCAATGGGGACAGACAGATAACAGAGGCCACTCAATCCCTTGATCCGGCGCTGGCCAAGGCGATCCGCCTGCAAGCTCGCCGTCAGGGGGTGAGTTCCAGCGTGCTATTCCATGTCGCATGGGCACAAGTGCTGGCGCAGACCAGTGGGCGGGATGATGTGGTCTTCGGCACGGTCTTGCTGGGACGCATGCAGGGAAATATCAACCTCAACCGGATTTTGGGACTGTTTATTAATACCCTGCCCGTGCGAATCCGGCTGGCAGGAAGCGCACAAGCAACCGTGCAAGCGGCCTACCGCAGTCTGATGGGATTACTGGAACATGAACAAGCCCCGCTGGCGCTGGCACAGCGCTGTAGCGGAGTGGCACCATCCCTGCCGCTATTCAGCGCACTACTCAACTATCGCCATAGTCAACCAGGTGCAATCCATATCGCGTGGGAAGGTGTCCGCCTGCTGGCGGTACAGGAGCGAACCCATTATCCTCTTACCTTGTCCGTGGATGATTTGGGTGAAGGATTCAGTTTGGTTGCGCAGACGGTTTCAGGTATCGATCCGACCCGCCTGATCGCCTATATGACCACCGCCCTGACGGGGCTGGTGGATGCGTTGGACACGGAGCCTGACAAGCCGATCTTGCATATCCCCATTCTGCCCGCCACCGAGCGCCGACAATTGCTGATTGATTTTAACGCCACCCAGACTGACTTCCCGCAAGAGGCGTTAATTCATCAATTGTTTGAAGCACAAGTACAACGCACTCCCGACGCCATTGCCGTAGCCTTTAATAATCAACTCCTCAGCTATGATCAACTGAACCGCCACGCCAATCGTCTGGCGCATCACCTGATTGGGCTGGGTGTGCGTCCGGACGATCGGGTGGCGATTTGTGTCGAACGCAGTCCGGCGATGGTAGTCGGTTTATTGGCCATTTTGAAAGCGGGTGGAGCCTATGTACCGTTCGATCCGGCTTATCCCGCCGAACGGCTGGCGTATATGCTGGAAGATGCCGCACCGAGGATACTGCTTACCCAGACGACGTTGGCCGATCGGCTGGCCTGTCCGGTGCCCACAGTGCTATTCGATACAGTATCGTTCCTTGATAACATGCCGTCCGAAAATCCTGCCCCACAGGCACAAGGCCTGACGTCGCGCCATCTGGCCTACGTGATCTACACCTCAGGCTCTACCGGTCTGCCCAAAGGAGTGGCGATCGAACACCGCAATACGGTGAATTTCCTCACTTGGGCGCGGCAAACGTTCCGCCCTGAGGAATTAGCCCATACCCTGTTCGCAACCTCGCTGAATTTTGACCTGGCCGTCTACGAATGTTTTGCACCGCTTATCTCAGGCGGCACGGTACATCTTGTCCCTGATGCGCTTACGCTGGTCACCCAACCTGCCACCCCAAAACCGGCCGTCAGCCTGATCAATACCGTGCCATCGGCTGTCGCCCATTTGCTTGATACCAATGCGATCCCTGAGACGGCGATCCCGGCAACCACCCGAACCATCAATCTGGCCGGTGAAGCCCTGAAATCCCATCTCGTTGAGCAGTTGTTCACGCGAACGGCGGTACAGGACGTGTGCAATTTATACGGACCCTCGGAGACAACAACCTATTCGACTTGGGTACGCATGCACCGGACAACGGGCTTTGCCGCCCATATTGGCCGCCCGATTGCTAATACCCAGATTTATATTCTGGATACTCACGGCCAGCCCGCGCCACTTGGCGTTACCGGAGAAATCCATATCGCCGGAGCGGGGGTGGCTCGCGGTTACCTGAATCGCCCGGAACTGACGGCAGAACGCTTCCTGCCCGATCCATTCTCCGGCCTGCCGCAAGCCCGAATGTACAAAACCGGCGATCTGGGGCGTTGGCGGCCTGACGGCAATATCGAATATCTCGGCCGCAACGATTTTCAGGTCAAGATCCGTGGCTTTCGTATCGAACTGGGGGAAATCGAGGCGCAATTGCTCCAATGCCGCGGGGTACGCGAAGCCGTGGTACTGGCTTGTGAAAATGGTTCAGATAAAAACGGTTCAGGGCAAAAGCAACTGGTCGCCTATCTGCTGCCCCAAGCGGGGATGAAACCGGAACCAGCGGAACTTCGCCGGCAGCTCGCGCAACACCTTGCCGAATATATGCTGCCCGGTGCCTTTGTCACGCTCGAGGCCTTCCCGCTGACGCCGAACGGCAAACTCGACCGTCAGGCCTTACCCGCACCGGATCAGTCTGCCATTGCAACCCGCGGCTATGAAGCCCCCATCGGTCACACAGAAATGGCACTCGCCGGGATCTGGCAGGAACTATTGAAAATAGAAAAGGTCGGCCGTCATGATCATTTCTTTGAACTCGGCGGCCACTCCCTGCTCGCGGTTCAGTTCACCGCCCGGATACGGCAGAAGCTGGCGCGGGAACTCTCCCTGCCGCAACTCTTTGCCCATCCTATCCTTACGGATCTGGCAGCGGTGCTCACCGCCAGTTCAATGGCTACACAAACAAGGGTGACGCAAACGCTAATCCCTGCCGCCGATCGCCGCCAGCCGTTGCCGCTCTCTTTCGCCCAGCAACGCCTGTGGTTCCTCGCCCGGCTCAATCCCGCCGCCAGTCTGGCCTACCATATTCCGGCCGTTCTGCACCTCAACGGGCAACTCGACCATTCGGCGTTTACGGCGGCGCTTGATCGCCTCGTCACCCGACATGAAAGCCTGCGCACCCGTTTTGTGCTGGTGGATGAACAGCCTTACCAGCACATCGACGCCGCAGAGAGCGGGTTTAATCTGACCCGTCAGGATCTGCGCGGATTAGACAACACCGCCCGCCTGAACCGTATTGATAAACTCGTAGAACGCGAAGCCCAAACCCCGTTCAATTTCGCCCATGAATCACTGATCCGGGGACAATTGCTGCAACTGGCGGACGAAGAACATGTCTTGATCCTCACCCAACACCATATGATCAGCGACGGCTGGTCGGCAGGCATATTGTTCCGCGAACTGGCGGCACTCTACCGGGCTGCGCGGGAAGGACATGCTGATCCCCTGCCCCCCCTGCCGATTCAATACGCCGACTATGCCGTCTGGCAACGGGAATGGCTGCGGGGTGAAGTACTCACCACGCAACAAAATTTCTGGCAACAGCAACTGCAAGGCGCACCGGCACGGCTGGATCTCCCCACCGATCGACCGCGTCCCCCCGAACAACGTTATACCGGCAGTCACGTGCCCGTCCACCTGAGTGCGGACTTATTATCCGCACTCAGGGCGCTCGGTCAGCGTCAGGGCACCACGTTATTTATGATCCTGCTGGCCGGCTGGGGTATTGTACTGTCCCGCCTGAGTGGTCAGGATGATATCGTCATCGGCACCCCCGTCGCTAACCGCCAACACAGTGAACTCGAAGGATTAATTGGCTTTTTCGCCAATACCCTGCCATTGCGGGTCAAACTGGAAAATAGCAACACGGTAGCGGAACTGCTTGCTCACGTCCGTGAACGGGCGCTGGCGGCCTATGCGCATCAAGACCTGCCGTTTGAACAGTTGGTGGAAACGCTGCAACCTGAACGCAGCCTGAGCTACAGCCCGATCTTTCAGGTTATGCTGGCGCTGAACAATACGCCCGCCCAGCGCTTCGAATTACCCGGTTTATCCGTCTCGTTGATGGAACAGCCACACCACAGTGCGCACTTTGACCTGACATTATCATTGACAGAAACACCATTAACAGAAACGCCATTGACAGAAACCTTGAATGGACTTGGTGGTTATCTGGAATATGCTTCCGATCTGTTCGAGCGTGCGACCGTTGAACGAATGGTCGGTTATCTCATCCACGTGCTGACCGCCATGACAGCCGATGAAACACAGACCATTGCCCACCTGTCGATATTATCCGCGGCAGAGCGCCGGCAGTTACTGGTTGATTTCAATACGCCCCGGATTGATTTCCCACAACCTGCGCTGACTAATCCATTATTTATTCATCAACTGTTCGAAGCACAAGTCCAGCGCACACCGAACGTAACCGCCGTGGTCTTTGAAGGTCAATCGCTGAGCTATAGCGAACTGAACTGCCGTGCTAATCAACTGGCACACAGCCTGATTGCCTTTGGCGTGCATCCGGATGATCGCGTGGCGATTTATGTTGAACGGAGTCTGGACATGATCATCGGCCTGTTCGGGATCTTAAAAGCCGGTGCCGGTTATGTCCCGCTCGATCCCGAATACCCCACCGAACGGTTGGCCTATCAATTGTCGGACAGCAAACCCGTCATCTTGCTGATCCAAAAGCGATTACAGCAACGTTTGCCCATCGATTTGCCGCTGCAAGCTATCCCTGTCTGGCCGCTGGACGATGTAACGTACCAAAACAGGATGGCAAAACAGCCGCAACATAACCCAGACAGTAAGCAAATAGGGTTACAACCCCATCATCTGGCCTATATCATCTACACCTCCGGCTCCACCGGACACCCAAAAGGTGTCATGCTGGAACATCACAATGTCGTGAGCCTGATCCACGCCCACTGTCAGATCAGTCATCCCCAATTGGGCGATCGTATTCTGCAATTTGTGACCGTGGCGTTTGATATTTCGGTATCGGATATTTTCCCCACGCTGGCATCGGGCGCGACACTGGTTCTGCGTCCGTCCCATATCAAAATACCCGATAGCACGTTTGTCGATTTCTTGCGTGAACAAAAAGTCACTATCATCAATATCCCGACCGCTTTTTGGCACCACTGGGTACAGGAAATCGTCGCCGGACGTGGCGGTTTTAGCCCTTATCTGCACACCGTGATTGTCGGTGGCGATAAAGTGGAATACCGCTATTTGATGGACTGGCTATCGTGCCCGCAGACGCAATCCTGCCGCTGGTTCAACGCCTATGGTCCCACCGAAGTGACCGTCACCGCCACGACCCTGCGGATAGATAACAAAACAGCACCAGCGATTATCGACAACATTCCTATTGGTCGCCCGTTATCCAATACCCGCATCTATATTTTGGATACCTTCGGTCAGCCCGTGCCTATCGGCGTGAGTGGTGAAATCCATATCGGAGGCATGGGGGTCGCCCGTGGTTATTCGAACCAACCGGCACTGACGGCAGAGAGATTTATCGCCGATCCCTTCAGCGACCGCGCCAACGCTCGTATGTATAAAACCGGTGACTTGGGGCGCTGGCGGCCTGACGGCAATATCGAGTACCTTGGCCGCAATGATTTTCAGGTCAAGATACGCGGCTTCCGTATCGAACTGGGAGAAATTGAAGCCAGATTGGGACAATGCCACGGCGTGCGTGAAGCCATTGTGCTTGCCCGAGAAGAGATCTTGGGTGAAAAACGTCTGGTTGCCTATCTGCTCGCTGAACCCAATGTAAAACTGGTGCCCTCGGCACTCCGCAAGCAACTTGCGCAACATCTTGCTGATTTTATGCTGCCCAGCGCCTTTGTGATCCTTGATGCTTTCCCGCTGGCACCCAATGGCAAGCTCGACCGTAAAGCCCTGCCGATGCCGGATCAGTCGGCGATCGTGACCCGCACTTATGCCGCGCCCACCGGCGCGATGGAAATCGCACTGGCCGAAATTTGGCAAGCTCTATTAGGGCTGGAAAAGGTCAGCCGTTATGACCATTTCTTTGAGCTGGGCGGTCACTCGCTGATGGTCGTCAACCTAATCGAACGGCTGCGTAATCAGGGTTATGGCCTTGATATCCGTACCGTGTTTTCCGCTCCCGTGCTGGCCGAGATGGCGAAAGCCATGTGGTCAGTTCAGGACACGACTCCATTCATTGTGCCACCCAATCTTATCCCGGAGGGTTGCATTGCCATCACGCCTGACATGTTGCCGTTAGTGTCCTTAACACAACACGAGATTGATACCCTCGCCGCAACAATCTCCGGCGGTGCAGCCAATATCCAAGATATTTATCCCCTCGCGCCATTACAGGAAGGCATGCTGTTTCACCACCTGCTGCAAACAGAGGGAGATATTTATCTGTTACACATCATGCTGGCTTTCGATACCCGTAAGCGTCTTGATGATTTTCTGGCGGCGTTGCAACAACTGATTGACCGACATGATATTTTGCGCACCGCCATCTGTTGGCAGGGATTAAAACAACCGGTACAAATTGTCTGCCGTCAGGCGTCTTTGCGCATCGATACGTTTATGCCGGGCAGCGACAAGGACGTTTCTTCTCAATTACGGGCGCATACTGATCCCTGCCAGCGCCGCCTTGATGTGAGTCAGGCGCCGCTGTTATCCGCCGATATCGCCCATGATCCGCAGCGGGGAGAATGGTTACTGGCCCTGCGCTGCCACCATATGCTCAATGACCATATGTCGCTGGACGCTATCATGGCGGAAATTAATCAGCGATTGTACTCCTGTACCGAACACCTCTCTCCGGCACCTCTTCCGGCACTTCACTCGGTACTGCCTTACCGTCAGTTTATCGCCCAATCCCTGAGGGTGCCCATGTCAGCCCATAAAGCCTATTTCCGTGAGATGCTCGCCGATGTGGATACACCAACCGCGCCTTTCGGCATACTGGACATCAACCGTGGAGATCAACCTGTCACGGAAGTCGTACAGCCTCTGAGTGCGGCCTTGTCCAGCGCGATCCGCACGCAGGCACGCCGTCAGGGCGTCAGCCCCGGTGTGCTGTTCCATGTTGCGTGGGCACTGGTGTTGGCAAAAGCCAGCGCAAGAGATGATGTGGTCTTCGGCACCGTCTTACTGGGACGTATGCAGGGCGGCATGAGTCTCGATAAGATTTTGGGGCTGTTTATCAATACCCTGCCGGTCAGGATACGTCTGACGGGGGGCAGCGTACAGGAGACGGTACAAGCGGCCTACCGCAGTTTGACCCGGCTACTGGAACATGAACAGGCACCACTGGCATTGGCCCAACGCTGTAGCGGTGTGACACCGCCCCTGCCACTCTTCAACGCCCTGCTCAACTATCGCCATAGCCGGCGGGATCCAACCCGCAATACATGGGAAGGCATACGTCTGCTAACGGCACAGGAGAGAACTCACTATTCCCTCTACTTGGCCGTGGATGATAGGGGCAGAGGCTTCCGATTGGCAGCCCAAGCCGTGACCGGTATTGATCCCGCCCGTTTGAACAGCGATATGATCAACGCCCTGACGGCACTGGTTGACGCATTGAACACCGCCCCCCAACAGCCGATCGAAAACCTCGCCGTTCGGCCTGCCGCCGGACACCCGGCACCACCTGTTGCGACAACACATGCTGCGACACACAGTGATGAAGCTCCCATCGGTGAGGTGGAAATTGCGTTGGCCAAGATCTGGCAGGCGTTGCTGAAAATTGAACGGGTCGCCCGCCATGATAATTTTTTCACGCTGGGCGGTCATTCACTGGTCGCGATACAACTGCTGGCCCGGATGTATGCGCAAGGTATGCACGTTCCGCTGGCGGCTTTGTTCTCTCACCCAACCTTGTGTGAATTGGCTTTGGTTGTGGGGGAGACTTGTGCGGGATATAAGTCACAAGATTGAAATGGTCAGGCACTGCTTTATTCCTCGCAACGCGGGGAATAAGGCGTTTTCAAATTTAAATGTTTCACTCTATCCACCACACTGAAAACGATAGCCGCCATTTTGATATTGCCACTTATCATTTCCTGCTGGTTTTAACGCCATAAATCGCCCTGTCTTAACAAACCCCATGTTGGTATAAGCCCTTATGGAGCCGCTGGTGGGACTCGCATGTAAAACACCGGCGCAGCCCAATTGCAACGATTTATTCACAGCATGTTCAATCAATATGATGCCACTGTTTTGAATACCCGGATGCGTCACGAAAATCAAAATCTCAGGTGAATGATTAATAAAATAAGCATCCACCGAAGCGAATGAATCAGATGATTTTTTCTCTTTCACAGCGAGTATCAACAAGCCAACCGGCGTCCATTTAAAATAAGAGATAAGACAATAATATCCGGTTGTGGGATTCCTCCCCTCCTGCTTTTTATTTAACACATCATAGGCACATTTAAGCATGTCACAAGTATCTTCATACCTGCTTTGCCATTTTCGTTTGTCTTCATCCAAACCTTGATCGAATATATTCTCCCACCCATCCATCACGATTTGATTGCCCATGTTATAAATAATATTTATTGTTTTCAGGACAGACTCTTCCTTTAACGTTATTGGCGCTTTAGGGTAAAGAGAGATTGAAGAAATATCTGAGCTGGATTGCGCTCGATCTAATGGGCTGGGTATATTCTTTTTTTTCACATCGAAAGAATTTGATCTAAATATCATGCTATCCCCCAGTAACAATAAAATACAGATTTAATAAATGAATTAATTTGTTATTTCTCTCCGTAGTTGTTCTTGATATTTTCTTCTTCGCCATAAGATTTCTAATATCACAAACCACAAGGGTGTGCCATATAACGCAACACGGGTGTCATAATCAAATACCATGATCACCACCGTAAAGGCAAAAAATAGCAAAGTACACCAGGTCATCGGAATGCCCAGCGGCATTTTATAGATGGATTTTTTATGCAGATCAGGTCGTTGCTTGCGGTAAGCCAGATAAGCAAGCAGGATCATGCACCAACTGTAAATCACCATAATAGCCGCTACGGTTGTCACAATCGTAAATAATTTCATCACATCAGGAATGATAAACAGCAGGAATACCCCGCTTGCCATACAGAGAATGGAGAATATCAGGCTGAATACCGGAACGGCGCTGCTTATGGAAAGTTGCCCGAATTTATGATGAGCCAGTTTTTCGGTAGACAGGCCATAGAGCATTCGGGTACAGGCATATAACCCACTGTTTGCTGAAGACATGGCCGAAGTGAGTGCCACAAAGTTGATCACCGCAGCGGCGGCAGGTAACCCGGCCAGTGCAAATAACGTCACAAATGGGCTGATTTCCGGGGAAATTTGTGGCCATGAGGTCACCGCGATGATGCACATCATGGAGAGTACGTAAAAAATAATGATCCTGATGGGAATACTGTTGATCGCTTTGGGTAAGATTTTTTCCGGCTCTTTGGTTTCAGCCGTTACCGTGCCAACCAACTCAATCCCGGTAAAGGAGAAAATGGCGATTTGAAAACCGGCAAAAAAGCCGAAAATACCATTTGGCAGGAATACGTCAGGCTCCGTCAAATGACGTACAGAGGCTGTCACGCCATTGGGTGAAGTCCATCCCACAATCACCATACCGACACCCACAACAATCAGGGCAACTATCGCCACCACTTTGATCATGGCAAACCAGAATTCCGCCTCACCAAACAGCCGGACTGAGAAAAAGTTACACCAGCACATCAATCCCAAGATAAACAGTGCCGTTAACCAAAGCCAACTGTCCGGGAACCAATACTGGATATAGCCACCACACACCACAACATCGGCGATGCAACTGACAATCCAACTCATCCAATAAGTCCATCCCAGAAAATAACTGGCCTTATCGCCAAGATAATCTGCGACAAAATCAGCAAACGTTCTGTAATCTAACTTGGTGAGCAACAGTTCCCCCATTGCCCTCATGACCATAAAAGCGAAAAAGCCAATCAAAAGATAAGTCAGGATAATTGACGTTCCTGATACGGCAATCGTCTTTCCTGTTCCCATGAACAGCCCCGTGCCAATGGCACCCCCAATGGCGATCAACTGCACATGGCGCTTACCTAATCCACGGTGAAGTTTCTGCGCACCGACGGATGGTTCCTCTACGGGTGTTTTTAATGATCTCGTCATCAATAACCTCTACGGTTTGCGTTTTTATACATTGATTATGTGAATTTCTCTAACCTTAATCTTTTTCTAACAACAATATTTCTCCAACAACAGTCCTGCCCGCAGCCCAATCGCCACATGCGCATTAGGAAACAGAATAAAGTTGGCAGGTGAGGTGATTTTCCAGGATTGATTTTGCTGGCGGGCGATTGCAAAACCGTCCGGTAATTCAGTAAAGTTTTTCGTGTCTTCGGGGATATTGAGCTGAAAACTCTCATGTTGTTTGATAATGGCATCCACCACACGATAGCGTTTAAGCGCCGGTTTATCCCGTTTGATGGAAAACCGGCCGGCGATCAAATCCTGCAAGGCCGCGGTCATATTGCTGAACCTTGCCAGATCGTTTTGCCCGAAAGGCAGCGCCTTGCCGATTTCCAACGTGCAACTGTCCGCACTAAAATATTCGCTGGTAAAGTGACTGAACGTCCCCCCGGCTGTGTTATGAAAGACCAGCGCATCAATATTACTGTCTTCCAGCCATTGTAAAAAATCCGCGGCATATTCACGTGCCTGATAGGGCAACAGCGCAAACTGCTCATGGCAGGAATCCCGAATGGCGGTGTGGAGGTCAAGGTGCCTGCGTTTCGTTGATGCCATCACTGCGGGTTGATTAAAAAATTGCCGGATAACCGATTCCAGTTCCCTCGCGCGGTTTGATTCATTTCCCAACGGAAAATTTCGGTAACGGCCGCCAAACATGCGGTTGAGATCCTGCTCAAGATAGCGCTTTCCTGCACGCATGGCGGGTAAATTGCCAAATACCAACAGAAGGTTGTGCTGCAATGGCAGATTTCCCTGCGCCAGTTGTGACACTATCTGGATCAGTATTTCCACGGGCGCCGTTTCATTACCATGAATGCCCGCTGAGATAATCAACGTATCAGGAGGGAACTCTTGCGGTGATCGTTGCGATGATGTTTGCGGTAATGTTTGCGGCAACAGTTGCAATACCCCTTCTGCCAACCAGGTTGATGTGATGGTGGGCGGAAAACACACATTATTTTCAATTTTGTTTTCCGGCAATATGGTGTTGTTAAGTAATAGCGTCAGTAAATCCATTTCATCTCCCGATTAACGCTGAAACTCATAAATCGAACCCAATTTGAGGATCTGCGTCAGTTCATCAAGAGCAGCGTAAACGTCTCTCAATAGCTGGGGATCAGCGAGATCAGCGACATACAGAGCATCGCGATAATGGCGTTCAACCCATGTCGTCAGACGTTGATACAGTTCTGGTGTCATCAAGGTAGCCGGATTGACCGCGGCCAATTCGTGTTCGTTCAAAACCACCCTGAGCCGCAAACACGCCGGCCCACCGCCATTACGCATACTTTCCCGCAAGTCAAAAAAGTGGAGCTGTGTGATGGGAGAATTTCCTTGCGCAATCAATGCTTGCAGATATGCCGAGACATTGTGATTCTGCCGGCACTCTTCCGGTAAAATCAGCATCATGTTGCCATCCGGCTGGCTCAACAACTGGCTGTTAAATAAGTAAGAACTGACGGTATCCTGAAGGCTGACCTGTTCTGTCGGCACTTCAATAGCAATCAAGACGTGCCCAAGCCGGGCCATCTTTTCCCTCAACTCAGTCAATACGGACTGCGGATTTAAGAACGCCTGCTGATGATAGAAAAGCACATTGCGGTTGCTGACGGCGATGACATCGTTATGAAACACCCCGCTGTCAATAGCAACCGGGCTTTGTTGGGCGAAGATTGTCCTGTCGTCTTCAAGCTGATGCAGGCGGGCAATAGCCTGACTGGCCTCCAGTGTCTGCCGTGCCGGGTAGCGCGCAGGTGCTACCCCTTCCTGCAACGCCTTGCGCCCATAGACAAATAACTGAACGCCCGCTTCATCATATTCGCCGCAAAAACGATTATGGTTCGCCGCCCCTTCATCTCCCCAATCGGCATGTTGTGGCAGCGGATCATGATGCACAAAACAGTTTTGATCCAGAAAAGTGGCTTGCAAGGCACGTGACGTCGTGAGGCTTTCCAACGAACGGTGCAACTTATTATTTAAATTTGCCACCGTGAAATGCACCCGCTGATCCGCACTGTCTGCGGAAGGTGAAACCGTCGCCGCATTTGCCGTCCACATGGAAGAGGCGGAACTGAGGTTGGACAGCAATAATGGGGAATAGCGGGCGGCTTTATTTAATACCTGTTCGTCGCTGCCGGTAAACCCCAGTTGCCGCAATGCCGGCAGGTTAGGACGTTGTTGCGGGGGCAAAACCCCCTGTACCAGCCCCATATCAGACAACGCTTTCATTTTCATCAATCCCTGAAGTGCGGCTTTACGGGGATTGGACCCTTGCCCCCGATGATTGATGGACGCCTTATTCCCCGTTGACAGGCCGGCATAATGGTGGGTCATGCCCACCAGACCATCAAAATTGGCTTCAATACCCGGCATAATTACCTCTCACCTCCGGTTGATGAATGAAAAAAGTCAAGCCCTGGTGTCGGTGTTGCCGGCAAAACCACACTTTCAGCGGTCAGGGAAGCCATCGGCCAGGCACAATAATCCGCGGCATAATAGGCACTGGGGCGGTGATTGCCGGATGCCCCAATTCCCCCAAACGGGGCTTTGCCGGATGCCCCTGTCAGCGGCTTATTCCAATTCACGATCCCCGCCCTCGCCTCTTGTAATAGCCTTTCAAACAGACCGGCATCAGGCGAAATCAGCCCCGAAGCCAGCCCAAACCGGGTATCATTCGCTAGCGCGATGGCTTCGTCGAACGTGGTATACCGCCTTACCGTTAACAGGGGGCCGAAATATTCTTCATCAGGGATTGCTTCGACTTGAGTCAGATCAATGATGCCCGGCGTCATCAACGTTGAATGTGGATCAGGCTGCGTTAAGGTGAGCAACGCGACCCCGCCCAAGGCCAACAATTTGGATTGCGCGTCCAGTAAACTTTGCGCGGCGGCCAACGAGATGACGCCGCCCATAAAAGGCTGGGGGTCAGCATCCCAACGAGCGGGGACAATCTGGGCGCTGGCCTCAAGTAACCGTTGGATTAAGGCATCTCCCCTTTCCCCTTGCTTCACCAGCAACCGGCGGGCACAAGTACAGCGCTGCCCGGCGGAGATAAAGGCCGACTGGATAATGGTGTAAACGGCGGCGTCAATATCATCATAATCGTCCACAATCAGGGCATTGTTACCGCCCATCTCCAGCGCCAGCATTTTCTCCGGTTGGCCGGCTAATACGCGGTGGAAGTGAAAGCCGGTTGCCGCACTGCCGGTAAACAGCACACCATCTATTTCACGACTGTCCAGCAAAGCGCCCCCCGTTTCTTTGCTCCCTTGAAGGAGATTCAGCACCCCGGCAGGCAATCCCGCCTTAATCCACAATGCTACGGTTTTCTCCGCGGTGATTGGCGTCAATTCACTGGGTTTGAACACCAGTGTATTACCGGCAATCAGTGCCGGGACAATATGCCCATTGGGTAAATGCCCCGGAAAATTATAGGGGCCGAAGACTGCCATCACGCCGTGGGGACGATGCTGCAATATCGCTTTCCCGTCCGGCATGGGCGTTTCGGAGTACCCCGTCCGTTGCGCCCAGGCTTCAAGCGAAATGGCGATCTTGCCGATCATGGACTGGACTTCTGTCCGGGTTTCCCACAGGGGCTTGCTGGTTTCCTCGCTAATGACTTGAGCCATCTTTTCTTTTTCTTGCGCCAGCAAACCGGCAAAGGTCTGAATAATCGCGATGCGTTTTTCCACCGCCAATCTGGACCAGGCAGGAAACGCTTGGCGGGCGGACTGGCAGGCTGCCCCTACCTGATCGGCAGACGCGCCGTTCGCCTGCCATAAAACCCGTTGATCGACAGGAGAATATTTAACGACAGGCAGACCTTGCCCTGCTACCCATGCACCGCCAATGTAATTTGCTTGATGATTCATTGTGAAATCCTTTAATGGCAAAAGCCCTTAATGACAAAGTATTAATCGTGAATACACCTAAGAGAAAAGAGAAACGAAGCGTACCGGATCGCCATCATCCACCTGGAGTACCTCCATTTCGGCGGAGGTAAGCGGCAATTCATCGCTATCCAAAGGTGCAAAAATATTCAACAGGAGCGCTTTAAATGCCTGAAAATTCAGATTAGAAACGATGTACTGTGTGCCCGCCGATGATCGGGAAACCGAATCGCTTCTTTTAACATGCACAATCCGGCTGGCTTTGATTGTGCGTACATTGTCAATCTCAGCATCCAGGATGGTGCCCGCATCAAAAATATCGACCGCACCGTGATAGGCAAATCCCTCTTTTTCCAAGATGGCACGGGCGGGCAAGGTATTTTCGTGCACCTGACCAATGACCTGACGGGCCTCTTCTGGCAACAAAGGAACATAAATCGGATGAAACGGCATCAACTCGGCAATAAACGTTTTGCAGCCAATGCCAGTCAAATAGTCCGCTTGTGCAAAGGGAACCGTGAAGAAATGTTTGCCAAGGGCATTCCAAAATGGCGATTCACCCTGTTGATCCACCACTCCACGCATTTCCGCAAAAATAGATTGCGGGAACAGGTGCCTGAATGCGGAAATAAACAGAAATCGGCTTCGGGAAAGAAACACCCCGTTGCCTCCCCCCTGATAATCAGGGGCAAGGAACAACGTACACAATTCACTGCATCCGGTATAATCCTGCCCGACCACCAGCGTTTCAAAGGTGTTGTAAACCCCCAATTCGCGGGAAGCCCGCACTGATTTATGTACGCGGAAATTGTAGAAAGGCTCCTCCAGCCCCACCGCAACTTCCAGCGCACTGACGCCAACAACACGATGCTGTTCCGTGTCTTCCAAGGTAAATAAAAACCCTTGTTGTGCTCGTCCCCTTGCATTGTTGAAAGAATCAATGCTGCGTGAAATCCGTGCCGTCAGATATTCCTGATTACTGGGTAATGTCGTCAGGCCAACGCCAGCACGGGACGAAAGATTGAGGATATCCTCTAAATCTTCATGTTGAACGGATCTAAATAGCATCATGATCTCACCCCAATTCGGCTCTATTCCTGAACAAATCGCTTAAGGGCGTTTTCAAGGCGGATGAAACCGTCGTTGATATCCTGCGGTTCGATATTTAACGCAGGCGCAAAACGCAACACATTGGGGCCGGCTATCAGGGCAATTAATCCCTCTTCCGCAGCGATATTGGTCAGGGTTTTCGCCTTGCCCTGATATTTTTCAACCAGCTCAGCACCCAGCAATAACCCTTTGCCCCGTAATTCACTAAATACCGGATAACGTTGATTGAGATCGGACATCCGTTGCATAAATTCATGATGGCGTTCCTGCACCCCGGCAAGGAACGCCGGCTGGTTCACCAGTTCGACGACGGTGTTGGCAACGGCTGCCGCCAGTGGGTTTCCGCCAAAGGTTGTGCCGTGTGTTCCCGGCTGGAACACCTCTGCGATATGCTGCCTAACCAACATGGCACCAATCGGGAACCCACCCCCCAACCCCTTGGCACTGGTCAAGATGTCCGGCTCTATGCCGGTTTCCTCATAGGCATATAAATACCCCGTCCGTCCGACGCCGGTTTGGATTTCGTCAAAAATCAGCAACGCTTGATGTTGATCACACAACTCGCGCAATGCCTGCAAAAATGCCGGTTCAGCCGGGATCACGCCTCCTTCTCCAATGATCGGCTCAACAATCACAGCGCAGGTTTTTTCTGATATATGGGCTTTAATCGCGTCGATATCGTTGAATGGCAGGTGGCTAATTTGCTGTGGCAATGGCGCAAAATCTTGGGAATATTTGGGTTGCCCGCCGACAGTCACCGTAAATAATGTTCTGCCGTGGAAGGAATTCTCAAATGAAATAATTTCGTTCTTATGATGACCATATTTATCCAACGCATATTTCCGGGCAATTTTTAATGCTGCTTCATTCGCTTCCGCCCCGGAATTACAGAAAAAAACCTTATCTGCAAATGTATTTTCAACCAAGTATTTCGCCAGTTTTAAGACAGGTTCATTTGTATAACCATTACCAATATGCCATAGGTTTTCCATTTGAAAATTTAATACATTCTTTAATTGATCATTGGCATGACCCAGTGAATTAACGGCAATTCCTCCCGCAAAATCAATGTATTCCTTACTATTTTGATCCCAGACCCGTGAACCTTCGGCAACCACCGGGATAAAATTCGCAGGTGAAAAACAGGGAACCATATACTGGTCAAACCAATTTCTGTGAATCGCATTCGACATTTGTTTTTCCTCAATTTATTAGGCTATTAAATTAAATTTAATTTTATATACCATTGAATTTAATTTTTCATGGATGGCTATATTTCATTTATTAATTCATTATTTCGATAAATTTCCAATGACATTATCGCAGGCGTTTTTTGAACCTTTTTGATCAGTGATTGACCTCATAATCTCTTTTGGATTTAACAAAGTCAATACAATTAAATCACAATTAATTTACTTTATGAGGTCTTTCACAATTTATAACAATGCACTGACTTTCTATTTATGCAGCATTTATGCATAAAAAAATAAATAAAAAGAGGTGTTGAAACGAAGATAATGGAAATGACGTAATTTCGTTCAATAATTATTCATAAATCGTGACTCTCTATTTTGTCCATAATCTGAAAATTATATTTGCAATTAACAATTTTTACCTTTGTTTCTGAGTGGGTACGGTGACTGTCAAGGATTCACCGGCTCCCTATAACGGGTGGAACTGATGACCATGACCTAATAGATTCAATCTGTTAGATAAACCATTTTGGGATTCATCAAAACAATATTTAAAGTCCCCCTGATAATACGGTAGAAATATTGCTGAATTTCTTATTTTCTCCTCGTCAGAAAAAGATTTAACTTGTTGATTCCAATGACCATGTAATCTCATATCACCGCTAAAATAAAAATAGTATTAGGTTAAATAATTAACTAACATTAATTATCATCAATGAAATCACATCAAGGCCAGCTATTATATAGACACCAAATTTCAATTTACAATATAAATAATCAACAAAGTAACAATTTGTTATCTATTAGGTAGAGGTATGCAAAGAAAATTTAATAAACTATATAACTGATTAAATTATATCATTTATATAGTTTCTCTTTATAATCAAATTAATTTATCATTTACCTCAGGGAATAGTTTTCATCACAGTTATATTTATTAATATCGTCATATTATAAATCACGCTTGCAGTTTGATAAGAAAAAAACAACCATAATGGATTGAGTAAACAGATATATGAATTTTCATATTAATTATAACCTTCGACAATGGCTTGTTCTTTATGACTCTAATAGCTTATTTATATCGTCAATCTTGGGTATTACTGCTGGTATCGACAATAAGCGCATTAATTAGTGGGTTTGCCGGTGCTTCGATAGTCGGGATGATCAGTCAAGGAGTGACAGAAAAGATTAACCTAAATACATTTCTTTGGGTTTTTTTGGTATCTGTTTTATTTTTTTATTACTAAAACCCTATCGGAAATTACATTATCTCATTTATCCCAATCCACTGTTTTTTCATTACGCCTAAGTTTAAGTAATAAAATTTTACGGGCACCACTTAAAAAACTCCATAAACTTGGGCGGCATGGCTTATTGGCGGTTTTAACTAAAGACGTCGATGTTTTCGTACACTCCTTTATGCTGGCACCGTCAGTTTTTGGTAATATCACCCTCATCATCGCCTGTTTTGGTTATTTAGCCTGGATGTCCTGGCAACTGTTTCTCATTCTGGCTGTGTTCTGCCTTATCGGTATGTATGTGTTTTATCTGTGGGAAAAATATCCATTACAATTAATGACACAGATGCGTGATCAAATCGATAAAATATACCTTCATTTCCAAAGCCTGATTGATGGTAGTAAAGAGCTGCAACTCAATAAACAAAAAGGCCATCTTTTTATTAATAAAGTGATTGCCCCGGCAGCCAAAGTATTTCAAGAAGTCTGCGTCAAGGCAAACTCCAGCTATGCCTGGGTTATTAATGCCAGCTCTGTCACATTTTATGTCATCATTGGTGTGATCGTTTTTGTTGTCCCGATTTGGCTTCCCCAAGAGCCATCAACGCTGGTGACGGTATCGCTGCTGGTGCTCTTTTTATCCGGTCCCATCAGTGAAGTTATCGGCGCCATTCCTGAACTGAGGGAAGCGGAAGTTTCACTCAATAAAATGCGCCGCCTTGACAGTGAACTGGAAGAAACCCTGTCCGTACAGGTCGAAGGCCCTAATCCATTCAACAAGCCACAAGCAATAACACTTGAGCTAAAAGAGGTTATCCACCATTACACGACCGATAAAGAAGATCGCCAGTTCGCACTCGGTCCATTAAGTTTGAAAATATCGCAAGGTGAAATTGTGGGAACCTCTAAAAACTCCCTATACAAAAAATAAGGCCAATTTTGCACTCATTCGTCATAAAATTAATCTTATTGTTTGTCACTGCTTCTTGCTTTTTCAGAAAGAAAA
>NZ_JAQRFJ010000070.1:0-15106 GCF_028599065.1 Xenorhabdus sp. PR6a
GGTATTCCTGTCCACGCTCATCATATAAACCCGCTTTAAGATAAGTGCCGCCGCAATCAATCCCCAGACAGAAATTACGCTTATGTTTGCTCATAGGATGCAACCTTAATGTTTTTTATCATCGTGGGTATTTCTCTCAGAGTGCTTTAATTTTCTCCCATACCCGATCGTCAATGGTCATGCCATTTCGCCGATTTTCTGCTTGCCTGCGCAGCAATTCATGACCCGGTAACCGGATGGCTGTATCGGGATCTGTGCGTTGCGCTGATGTAATAAAATCCATGATGGTTTTCAGCTTTTTTTCCCGCGAAGGGCCATCAATCAACTTATCCACTTCAATGGCGATAAATACCTGTGAAATCCCATATTCATCACCCTGATTTTGGGTAATTTCAGCGACCGATAAACCGTTTGACAGTAAGGTTGCGATGAGATCCAACACGATGGATAAGCCGGAACCTTTCCAGTATCCCATGGGTAAAATCCGGCGATTTTTCTCAATGGTGGCGGGGTCTCTGGTTAAATTACCATCATCATCATAACCCCCCTCGACAGGGAGTGGTTGCCCGGCTAATCGATTGACCTCTAGTTTTCCGTAAGAAAACATCGACATTGACATATCAAGCAACGTGATGGGATTACCCGGTACGGCAATGATCAATGGATTGGTGCCAATTCGGCACTCTTTGGCTCCCCAAGGCGGCACGGCAGCAACGGAATTCGTCCAACAGAGGCCGATAAACCCTTTTTCCGCCGCCTGCCAGCCATAGCTTCCCCCCCTCATCCAGTGGTTGGCATTACGTAATGCCACCAAACCCATGCCATATTCCGCAGCCAGCTCGGTGGCCCTATTCATCATCGCCTTCGCCGTCAGATTCCCGATGGCGCGTTGTGCGTCCCACTGTTCAATCGCCCCCAGAGACGCCATTCTCACGGGTTTGGCATCGGGAATAATATGCCCGGCATCAAGCTGCTGAATAAATCGGGGGAAACGGTTCACGCCGTGTGAATAGACGCCAAATTCCGTGGTGCGGGCAAACATTTCTGCGCAGGCATTGGCGGTTTCAGCCTGAATACCCCGCGCCAACAGAACTTGGGTAAGTTGTGCTTTTAATTGCTCGAAAGTGACTCGCACGTCTTCTTCCTCACTTTAAGTTTTGACTTATGACGAGAGCCTGCAATAACATGATGCGATAGTTTCGGTTGGTACAAGTTTTGATTGATACAATATTGTGTTTATTTGATTGTATGTATTTGAACTTAAACAATTCATCTCAGAATGAGCATATAGGGGGAAAGAGAGAAGGGGCATTAGAAATGGTTTAACCGGGTTCATTTACTTTAATGAAAATAAGATAATCACTCGCTTATATGAGGTATTCGGGATGAATATATCTTCAATTTTATCTGTTAATAAGAGAGATACCCGACATTATGCCATCGCCTTATGGGGCGGTTTTCTGGGAGGAAATATTGCCAGTTTGGTTAAATGGGGAAGCGAAAATCTCCTGCCCCCGAGAACACCTGACAGTGCCATTCCTCCTGCCGAGATGCTTCAAGCCTGGGGAGCTAAAGTCAATGACATGGCCTATCATTATTCAGGCCACCTCGTAAATTGGGGCGTGGCTGGTGTTCATCATCTTTTTTCGCTCATACTGGCCATTTTCTACGCTCTCATGGCAGAAATTTTTCCGATTGTAAAATTGTGGCAGGGTACTGTTTTCGCTTTGCTGGTTGTCATTGTTTTCCACGGTATCATTTTACCCATCAATGGCTGGTCTGCTCCTCTCTGGGCGTTGTCTTTCGATGAGATATTCTCTGAAATCGTGGGCAGTGTTCTCTGGATATGGACCATTGAAGTTTTCAGACGTGATATCCGCGACCGGATGACGAGAAATTGGGAAATCAAGCTGTCAGAAACAACATCTGACAGCTTGATTTAGAAGATAAAGGGCGGGGGAATTATTTTAACCAGCCTTTTCCTTTTGCGGCTTCTAATTGTGGCAGCAGGTATTGCCACAGTTCAGGGTAACTTTCAGCCACAAACTGGAGCAGGTTATAAACCTGCTCAAAGCGAATGTTATTCTCAACCCAGCTCTGTCCGTGATTATGCAGGTTCATAAAGACTGGCATAATTCGATCGAGTGTCTTCGCAAAACATGCTTCAGGCGTGATGGCATCTTCGTATTCGTGCCAGAGTTGCAGAAAATATTCTCTCTGTGTTGCCGGCAGTAAGCCAAAAATACGGTCAGCCGCTTTAACCTCTTGTTCGTGAATGGCTTCACGGGCAGCCAGATCGAAGACGATAACATCCCCCGCATCGATCTCAACAATGTCATGAATCAACGCCATCTGTACGACGCGGCTAATGTTCACATCGCCGGCATAAGGGGCAAAGCCAAGCACAGCAATCGCAAAATGCCAGCTATGTTCAGCGGAGTTTTCATGGCGCGTATTATTCAATAATTTGGTTTTACGATGGACATATTTTAATTTATCCAGCTCCATGATAAACGCAATGACATCGGTGAAAGGGCCGAAATCAACAGGAGGTATAGCTAACGACATACATAAACCCCAATAGTTATTTTTCTTCGTTGAGTAAATAAGGCAATGTTTGAATAGTAAGAACGCTGCCTTCATCGTCACGGATACGGAATACACTCTCGGCTTCCATATCATTATTCATCACAACTTGTACCCAAATTGAACCATCAACCAGTTTGACCGCGGCCAACACTGAACCTGTCCGCCGCCATTTATCGCCTAATTGCCACTCCAAATCATCGCCAACGGCAGGCAGAGAAGCCGCATGACCCGCCAGCCAATACATGGCTCGCTTGTTTGCCCCTCGATATTTGGCGCGAGCGACCATCTCCTGACCGGTATAACAGCCTTTCTTAAAGCTGATACTGTTTTCGATGGCCTGAAGGTTGGTTGCCTGCGGAATAAATTGGGCACTGCTGGCGGCATCAATCACCGGGAACCCTGCTTCAATTTCCAGCGCCAGCCATTGTGGGCTACCATTCAACTGTGATTGACACTCTTCGACTAACGTTTCGGTTAATTTAGCGGCCGTGGTTTTGTCCGTGACTAAAAGGAAACGTTCCGTGGGAAATGCTAAGTGGAGAAGTGTGGTGGTTTCGTGCTGGATAACCGGAAATTCGGTATCGGGCAAGGTTGGGAAGCATGTTGCCAGCGCTTCCCGGCTTCCTGTACCGGCGACACCGAGCAAGAGACTTTCTTCATCTTTGGAAAATGTTACTTTGGAAAACACGGCATACTTTTTCAATTCGGTTAGCTGCGTTTCCAGGAGCGAACGGCGTTCAATATAGGCAAAACCTTCTTCACGTTGAAACAGCCGTAAGTTACTCCACATCTTCCCCTTGGCATCACAATGGGCAGTTAACACATGCTGGTTATCATTCAAAGAGGTAAGATCAGCGGTAATCTGACCTTGCAAGTATTTTTCTGCATCAGCGCCAATTGCTGTCACTATTCCCCAATCATCAAGGGAAATTAAAGTCAGTGGAAGTGTTGCAGAAGGGGATGGATATTGTGCAGAAAACGGAATTTGGTTAGCCATAACAACTCCTGCCAGTCAGCTATCTAAGAAATAACGCTAATGGTAAAAGAGAAGTGGATTAATGCAAAGGAGTTCTTCGGGTTATTGCTGGATAATGAACGCCTCATTAATCTGTTGCGATACGCTTCGCATCTTGTCGATATAGCGCGTGATTCACCTTGTGCAGAGGATGAAAAACAGGCCAGAATCGTTGATAATCTTATTGCCGCCTGACTGGCACGTATGAAAATGATAAAGAGGCTTTTTAAACATGGATATTGGTAATAAAGCACGCATTCACTGGGCATGCCGTCGTGGAATGCGTGAGCTGGATATTTCTATCATGCCATTTTTTGAATATGAATATGATTCATTACATGATGATGACAAACGGATTTTCGTTCGTTTGCTGGAGTGCCCGGATCCTGATCTTTTCAATTGGATCATGAATCATGGACGGCCTGACGATGATGAGCTTTACCATATGGTGAAATTGATCCAAAGTAGAAACCAAGCCCGTGGTCCTGTGGAACAATAAATTAAGGGGATCTCGCTATACTCGCCTGTTTTCCACGGGCGTACATGGCGCCACAGCCGCAATGGCTGCTTTGTTGGCACCCTGGCCGGTTAACGGTGCCTGTTTTTGGTTGTTGCCACTGTTTGTTGTCATCATAAGCAGTTGGGCATGGAGCCAGAAAAATATCCGCCAATGTCAGGGTAGGCTGGTACTGTTTAAAGGCAACAAAGTGCATTGGCAAAACGCCGCCTGGAGCATCGACCAAGTACCGTGGTTCCATCGCTATGGTATGGTCGTTATGCTCCATGCCTTTAGTCGGCACGACCAACCACCAATCCGGTTATGGATAGCATCAGACAGTATGTCGCCTACAGCGTGGCGCCATTTGAATCAACTGATGCGCCAATATTCTGATAATAAAAACAACAGATAAAATAACAGTGAAAACAGTGACTAAAACAGGGCTTCCATTTCAGCTAATATCTGTATACACCATTCGCTTAAACGTTCATCTGTTTGCTCGAATTGGTTGACATCATCCAGCGCCAGCCCGACAAAATGTTTGCCATCTTCGGTTAAAGGTTTCGGGCTGGTAAACTCATAACCGTCTGTTGGCCAGAATCCAATAAACTGTACACCTGTTGGCCGCAGGTGGAGATACAGCATCCCCAAGGCATCCAGAAACCACTCGCTATAATCGATTTGATCACCCATGCCATACATGGCAACGATTTTTCCTGCCAGATCTAACGAGGGAAGCTGTTCCCAAATCGCCAGCCAATCTTCCTGTATTTCGCCAAAATCCCAGGTGGGGATACCGAAGATCAGGACAGAATATTCTTCCATCAAGCGGGGATCGCAATCCTTAACATTATGCAGGTCGATCAGATCTTCACCGAGTATATCGCGTATTTTTTCTGCTACCATTTCTGTATAGCATGTGCTGGAACCGTAAAAGAGACCAATTTTCATCATTATTTATCAGGGAATTTCGAATATCAGGGGCGGTATTGTAACAGAATAATTGCTTTTTCAGGCATAATAGCCGATCGGAAGGCGAAGATAGGCAAATAATAAAAAGGAGGGCTTGTGCCAAGAAAACGTAACCTATCAGATAACCCTTTATCGGAACCGCATTCACCGGCTAATCCCCTGATAGAGCAATTTCTCGATACCATTTGGCTGGAAAAAGCGCTGGCCGAGAACACATTGGCTTCTTATCGGCTGGATTTACAAGCTTTGAACAATTGGCTGGTGCATTATGGCCATGATTTACTTTCCGTACCGTCGATAGAGTTACAATCATTTTTAGCGGAACGCGTCGATGGCGGTTATAAAGCCAGTAGTTCAGCCCGATTGCTGAGTGCAATGCGGCGGTTGTTTCAGTATCTATATCGTGAAAGAATGCGGGAAGATGATCCAACTGCGCTATTATCTGCGCCCAAATTGCCCAAACGCTTACCTAAGGATTTAAGCGAACAGCAAGTTGAAAATTTGCTTAATGCGCCTGTGGTTGACCAACCCATTGAGCTGCGGGATAAAGCCATGCTGGAAGTGCTGTATGCTTGTGGCTTGCGAGTTTCAGAACTGGTTGGCCTGACCTTATCCGATGTGAGCTTGCGTCAGGGCGTGGTCAGAATAGTGGGTAAGGGAGATAAGGAAAGATTGGTTCCTTTGGGAGAAGAGGCCGTTTATTGGCTGGAGAAATATCTGGAACATGGGCGCCCGTGGCTATTGAATGGGGCTGTATCTGATGTATTTTTCCCCAGTAAGCGGGGAAAACAGATGACACGCCAGACGTTCTGGCATCGGATTAAACACTATGCCGTGTTGGCCGGCATTGATGCCGAACGCTTGTCTCCCCATGTTTTGCGCCATGCTTTTGCCACACATTTACTCAATCACGGCGCGGACTTACGTGTTGTGCAGATGTTATTAGGCCATAGTGACCTTTCCACAACGCAGATTTACACTCATGTAGCAACCGAACGCCTCAAAATGCTGCATCAACAACATCATCCCCGTGGCTAGCGGCGGAGTTAGATGAAAATAAGGAACAAATCATGAAGAAGAGTGCGTTTTGCCTTTCATTACTGTTGAGTGCTGTTATCAGCAATGCCTTTGCTGATGAGAGTGCGATCAATAACTCACTGTCTAAAATGGGACTTAAGGCAGAAAGCATCACTCCATCACAACTGCCGGGTGTGAATGCGATTTTAACCGAGCATGGCATTGTTTATATCTCTGATGATGGTAAGTACCTGTTACAGGGACCACTTTATGATATTAGTGGCAAAGTGCCGAAAAATGTCAGCAACCAAGTTCTGGTTAAAAAACTGGACGCTTTGAAAAATCAAATGATTATTTACAAAGCACCAAAAGAAAAACATGTTGTAACAGTGTTTACTGATATTACCTGTGGTTATTGCCGCAAATTGCATGAGAGCATGCAAGAATATAACGATTTGGGGATCACAGTTCGTTATCTGGCGTTTCCTCGTCATGGCTTGCAACACCAATCCGCCAAAGATATGCAGTCTATTTGGTGCAGTGCGACACCGAATAAATCATTGAACGCTGTTTTCAAAGGTGAAAAAGTCTCTCCAATCAAAGCGTGTAAGACGGATATTGCGAAACAATATAATCTGGGCTTGCAGTTTGGTGTTCAAGGCACCCCGGCGATTGTCCTGAAAGATGGCAACGTGCTGGGGGGGTATTTGTCACCGAAGGATTTACTGGCTACGTTGGAACAACATGGCGAATAATCGAAATTGCTAATATATCCCGCTTTAGTGCATACAGTTAATAAATACATCCTATAAACTTCAAGTTGCCGCTCGCAAGACGAAAGCTGCTGATTATCTCCCTCGCAGCGCGGGGAGATAATCAATGCCTCTTGGTGTACGACGAGTATAAAAATCAGTGAATAAGAAACTGTGAATAGAGAAATACAACTCCGCCGCCGACCAGTGGCGGATTCTAGCCATCTTCCCAATCATATCCATCCATTATTGCGCCGTTTATACGCCATGCGTGGTATACGCCAAGCTGATGAGCTGGAACGTGGTGCAAAGGGACTTCTCAATTACCAATCCCTCAATGGGATTGAGCAAGCCGTTACCTTACTGGTCACTGCGTTACATGAACATTGGCGTATCGTGATTGTCGGCGATTTCGATGCAGATGGCGCAACCAGTACGGCATTGAGCATGCGTGCCTTGCGTGCAATGGGATATCGCAACCTGGATTACCTTGTGCCAAACCGTTTTGAAGATGGTTATGGATTAAGCGTTCAGGTGGTGGATGAAGTTGTCAAAAAAAATGCGGATCTGATTATCACCGTAGATAATGGGATCTCATCCCATGAGGGTGTAGTTGCAGCACATCAACACGGCATCAAGGTGATCGTCACGGATCACCACTTACCCGCTGAAACACTGCCAGCCGCGGACGCCATTATCAATCCCAATTTAGTTGACTGCGCCTTTCCTTCCAAGGCGTTGGCAGGGGTTGGTGTCGCATTTTATCTGATGTCTGCACTCAGAGCTGAATTGCGTCAATTGGCATGGTTTGACCAACAAGGCATTCCATTACCGAATCTGGCGGAACTGTTGGATTTGGTGGCACTAGGGACAGTGGCAGATGTGGTTCCCCTTGATACCAACAACCGTATTCTGGTCTATCAAGGATTAAATCGCATTCGGGCAGGGCGTTGCTGTGTAGGAATACGGGCTTTGCTCGAAGTTTCCAGGCGGGAACCGACAAAATTGGCTGCCAGTGATTTGGGGTTTGCATTGGGACCACGATTAAATGCAGCCGGCCGTCTGGATGATATGTCTGTTGGGGTGGCGTTACTATTGGCCGATGACATGATGCAAGCTCGCCAAATCGCTTGTGAGTTGGATGGACTGAACCAAACCCGTCGGGAAATTGAGCAAGGTATGCAGCAAGAAGCCTTGCAGATTTGCGATAAAATCGAGCGAACTCATACTCTGCTCCCTTACGGGCTGGCGATTTACCATCCTGAATGGCATCAAGGGGTTGTGGGGATTTTGGCTTCACGCATTAAAGAACGTTTTCACCGTCCGGTCATTGCTTTCGCTCCGGCGGGAGAGGGGATATTGAAAGGTTCAGGGCGTTCCGTCAATGGCTTGCATATGCGCGATGCCCTTGAGCGCCTTGATACCCTGCATCCTGGACTGATGTTGAAGTTTGGCGGTCATGCGATGGCAGCGGGATTGTCGATTGAACAAGACAAATTTGACCTCTTTCAGCGCTATTTTTCCGAGCTGGTCGCCGACTGGATGGATATTGCCCAACTTGAAGGCGTCGTTTGGAGCGATGGTGAATTAGCATTGGAACAATTATCGCTGGAAGTGGCTGAAATTCTGCGTGATGGTGGCCCGTGGGGGCAGTCATTCGCGGAGCCAGTCTTTGACGGCAAATTCAAGTTATTGCAACAGCGCCTCGTGGGTGAAAAACATCTGAAAGTCATGCTTGAACCATTAAATGGTGGGCCGATATTAGATGGCATCGCATTTAACATTGATGTCAGTCGCTGGCCGGATAATAGTATCAAAACGGTAGAATTGGCCTACAAGCTGGATATTAACGAGTTTCGTGGTAATCGTGCTCTCCAGCTTTTGATCCAGCATATTTGGCCGTATTGAATGAACTTAAAAGACCAAGGCTATAAACCCTTTGCCAGATCCGTTACAATGCACGGTTCGAAAATAGCCATGCGACCATCGTTTATTCATAATACACAACGTATAAGACACAAAATATGTTTGAAATTAATCCGGTAAAAAATCACATTCAGAACCTGTCTGAGCGGACAGCCGTTCTGAGGGGGTATCTTTGACTATGATGCCAAGAAAGAACGCTTAGAAGAAGTCAATGCTGAACTCGAACAGCCTGATGTCTGGAATGAACCGGAACGGGCACAGGCGTTGGGGAAAGAGCGTTCATCACTTGAAATCATCGTAGAAACTATCAATCAGCTCTCTCAGGGATTGGAAGATGTAAACGGCCTGCTGGAACTGGCTGTTGAAGCTGATGACGAAGAGACCTTCAATGAAGCTGTCGCTGAATTGGAACAGTTAGACGAAAAACTCGGCCAACTTGAATTCCGTCGCATGTTCTCTGGCGAATATGACAGCGCAAACTGCTATCTGGATCTTCAGGCGGGATCGGGGGGGACAGAGGCACAGGATTGGGCCAGCATGTTGATGCGCATGTACCTGCGTTGGGCTGAATCCAAGGGCTTTAAGACTGAAATCATTGAAGAATCGGATGGTGACGTTGCCGGTTTGAAATCTGCCACCATCAAGATCATAGGGGAATATGCTTACGGTTGGTTGCGCACCGAAACGGGCGTCCATCGCTTAGTGCGTAAAAGCCCTTTTGATTCAGGTGGTCGCCGCCATACATCATTCAGCTCTGCCTTTATCTATCCAGAAGTGGATGATGATATTGACATCGAAATCAACCCAGCTGATTTACGCATTGATGTATACCGTGCCTCTGGTGCGGGTGGTCAGCACGTTAACAAAACCGAATCGGCCGTACGTATCACCCACGTACCGACGGGTGTTGTTACCCAATGTCAGACAGACCGTTCTCAGCATAAAAACAAAGACCAGGCGATGAAGCAGTTGAAAGCAAAACTGTACGAACTGGAAATGCAGAAGAAGAATGCCGATAAGCAAGCAATGGAAGAGAACAAATCGGACATCGGTTGGGGCAGTCAGATCCGTTCTTACGTTTTGGATGATTCCCGCATTAAGGATTTGCGTACCGGTGTCGAAACCCGTAATACCCAATCTGTGCTGGATGGGGATTTGGACAAATTCATTGAAGCAAGCCTAAAAGCTGGCCTATGAGGAACTAAAATGTCACAACAACAGCAAGGAGCTGAACAGGCTCCTGATTTAAATAACGAACTGAAAACTCGCCGTGAAAAACTGACTGCTTTGCGCAGTAACGGCATTGCTTTCCCCAATGATTTTCGTCGCGAAAACATTTCCGAAGACCTGCACGCAAAATACGATGACAAGACGAAGGAAGAACTGGAAGCTCTGGACATCGAAGTGAGTATTGCCGGTCGCATGATGACACGCCGCATCATGGGTAAGGCATCTTTTGCAACCCTGCAAGATATGGGCGGGCGCATTCAGATCTACGTTTCCCGTGATGACCTGCCGGAAGGTATTTACAACACGCAGTTCAAGAAATGGGATTTGGGTGACATTTTAGGCGCTCGCGGTAAGCTGTTTAAAACTCAAACGGGTGAACTTTCCATCCACTGCACTGAACTGCATCTGCTGACCAAAGCACTGCGCCCGCTGCCGGATAAATTCCACGGTCTGGCGGATCAGGAAACCCGCTATCGTCAGCGTTATTTGGATCTGATCTCGAATGATGAATCACGTAAGACCTTCCAGATCCGTTCCCGTGTGATGTCGGCATTACGCAACTTCATGATCAAAAAAGACTTCATGGAAGTTGAAACGCCAATGATGCAGGCGATCCCCGGTGGTGCCAGTGCGCGTCCATTTATCACGCACCATAACGCGCTGGATATCGACATGTACCTGCGCATCGCGCCGGAACTGTACCTGAAACGTCTGGTGGTCGGTGGTTTTGAGCGTGTTTTCGAAATCAACCGCAACTTCCGTAACGAAGGTGTTTCTCCGCGCCACAACCCAGAGTTTACCATGATGGAACTCTATATGGCGTATGCGGATTACCAAGATCTGATCGTCCTGACCGAAGAGCTGTTCCGAACTTTGACCCAAGAAGTGCTGGGAACAACCTTGGTGAAATATGGCGAACAAAAGTTTGATTTTGGTCAGCCTTTTGCCAAGCTGACCATGAAAGAAGCGATCTGCAAATATCGTCCAGAAACCAACATGGCCGATCTGGATGATATGGATAAGGCGGTTGTTATCGCGAAATCCTTGGGCATTGATGTGGAAAAAGGCTGGGGTCTGGGTCGCGTTCAGTGTGAAATCTTTGAAGAGACCGCTGAAAGCCACCTGATTCAGCCGACCTTTATTACGCAATATCCGGCAGAAGTTTCTCCGCTGGCGCGCCGTAACGATGATAACCCATTCATTACCGATCGTTTTGAATTCTTTATCGGCGGTCGTGAAATTGGTAACGGCTTCTCGGAGCTGAACGACGCGGAAGATCAGGCAGAGCGTTTTGCCGAGCAGGTTCGTCAGAAAGATCAAGGTGATGACGAAGCGATGTTCTATGATGAAGACTACATCACTGCGTTGGAGCACGGCTTGCCGCCAACAGCGGGTTTAGGGATTGGTATCGACCGTATGGTGATGTTATTCACCGACAGCCATACTATCCGTGACGTTATCCTGTTCCCGGCGATGCGTCCGCATAAATAATCATTTTTGATTAAAACCCGTTAAACGTCTTGTCTGGTTAACCGGGCAGGACGTTTTTTTATATTCATTAAAAAGACTTAAACAACTGACTGAAATATAGACAAATATTAACGATATACTACTTGCTGAGATTCAGTAACAGGTATATATTTGACAGCACATTTCGTTGATGCGAGTGTAGTTCAATGGCAGAACGAGAGCTTCCCAAGCTCTATACGAGGGTTCGATTCCCTTCACTCTCTTGAAGTCCACTAAAGTACATTAAATGCAATAAAATAGTTATCAGTATTTCATTCTCTCTAAGTCCAGTGTTGTCTTTCTAAATCTATGCAATTTGCTGGTTTATCTGGTTAATGTATTAGCCCGGTAACATGGAGAAGACAAGCGCAGCGCGTCAGTGTGTTTTTAATCTGTTGCATTACGTGAAATTAAAATGAGGTAATCATTTGATTTTATTTAGGAAGATAAGTTAATTACAATTTTTCTAATCTGCTCTTATTCATACTGGAATATATAAATAATTTTGTTATATTTTGCTCCATACTGTACCCAAAACAGATAATTGTAATTTCATCACTAAATTATTATTACCATTCAGGCACTAATTAAGGGATTGATACACCAAAATAGTATGGAGAGCACAAATGAGCAGGGTAATAGATAAAATCAATCAACTCCTTGATCGCTCAGGTTTAATATTTACACTGATTACAGATAATTTACCCGAACAAACTTTTGCCGTCGTGGATTTTTCCCTACACGAATTACTGTCTTCCCCTTTCCGGCTGGAAGCCACATTGACCTGTAAAACCCCGGAGATTAACTTTGCCGATGTCCTCGACAGAAACGCCGCTTTTGCTGTACATCGCAATGGACAAATTGAGTGGCAAATTACCGGGATGGTCACCCATTTTTCACTATTTTCAATTGGCCGTCATCGCAGCCACTATCATATTACTATTCAGCCGCCGTTATGGCGTGCCTCCTTGCGGGTTAATAGCCGGATTTTCCAAAATCAATCGGTTATGGATATTGTGGAGACGCTGCTCAAGGAAAACGGCATCAGTCGTTTTTTCTTTGCATTCGGCTACAAACATCCACCACGGGAATTTTGTGTTCAGTACGATGAAAGCGATCTGGCCTTTATTCAGCGTTTGCTGGCTGATGAGGGCATTTTTTATTACTTCACTTTCGATCAGGAACAACATGAGCAACGCATCATGTTTCACGATTCCTGTCTGTCCCTTAATCAGGTCATTAGCGTTCCTTACCGCCCCGAAGCTGACGTAACAGGAGGAACAACCAGTATTCACCAAGTTAGCTGGTCAGAGCGCGTTGGCGTTGCCAATATCTCCACCAAAGACAGAACGTTTAAGAACCCGCGCTGGAACCGGGAATTCTGGTATGAAGGGCGCAATCTTGATCATCAGCGGATATTGAACAGCTATCATTATTACGATTTCCCCAGCCGCTTTAAAGATGATGATTTAGGCCAGCGGGCAAGCCAATATCGTCTGGAATACCTGCGCCGGGATACTCAGCTTGGCAACGGCCATGGTGACTGTTTTGCTATGTGGCCGGGGCAATTGTTTAACCTGGACGATCACCCCAGAGAGGTTTTTAACGACCAATGGCAGCTTATCCACATCACCCATTCCGGCCGCCAGCCACAGGCAGATGAAACGCAGTCCGGCGATGGCGGTACATGGCTGTCCAACCAATTTACCTTCACCACACGAAAAAATTCTTACCGTCCTTCTCCCTATCCAAAACCCAAAATGGAAGGCCCACATATCGCCACAGTCGTTGGGCCGGAAGGTGAAGAAATCTTCTGTGACGAATATGGGCGCGTTCGTATCCAGTTTGATTGGGACAGATACGGTGAATTTAATGACCGCAGTTCCTGCTGGGTGCGGGTCAGTCACGCATGGGCAGGGCAACTAATGGGCATGATCGCCATTCCCCGCATTGGACATGAAGTATTGGTGGATTTTGTCCACGGTGATCCCGACCAACCTATTATTGTCGGGCGGGCTTACCATGCGAACAATATTCCGCCAAACCGCCTGCCAATGGCAAAAACCCAGATGTCAATCCGCTCGAAAACCCACAAAGGTGAAGGATTTAATGAACTGCGATTTGAGGATGCGAAAGATCGTGAAGAGGTATTTATCCACGCCCAGAAAAATCTTGCCATTCAGGTACGTAATTCACGGGGAGAACGGATTAACTATGACCGAACAACCAGTATCGGTCATGACGATGAACTGGTGATAGCCAATAACCGTAAGATCACTGTAGAAGGTCAACAAGATCATAAAACTACCGGCAATTATATTGAGCAGATTGACGGTGACCGCTCGTTACAGCTCAAAGGCGATCTGGCTGAAAAAATTCAGGGGGTCGTCAGTGTGGATGCGCAGGGTGATCTTACCTTGCAAAGTGGCAGCAAAATTACCCTGAGTGTCGGAGGAAATTTTGTCGTGCTTCATGCTGGCGGTATTGATATCAAAGGTGCAGCGATCAACCTGAACTCCGGTGGCAGCCCCGGTGATTTACTGGCACCCGCCAACCCTGCCATCCTGCTTGCGGCGGCAAGCGAGGGTTCGATGTTTGTCGCTCACTGCCCAATGAAAGAGAAGGAGAAGCAGGAATGAGTCAGGAAAAACTCTACGCTATTATTGATGGAGCAGCAGAACCCGATCTGTTTTTGACGCTGGAGCGTTATGACCCGCCTTCCGCTTGCCTTTATGGTGAACCTCTCCAGCCAGAACTGGTTAAAATCGCGCCTTATCTGGTACAGGTAAATGAAAAAGTCAAAATCTGGCTGGAATGCCGCAAAACACCGTGGGGAATTTTCGTCCACAGTGCAGCAGATATGAAAACCCTTCGCCAGCATTTAAGGAAATACCTGCAAGTGCTGCTTCCTCAGCAGGAAAAGCCGGTATTTTTTCGCTTTTATGATCCGCGTAATATCTGGGATTTTCTCGGCGTATTAAGTGACTGGGAAGTGCATTGCTTTTTGGGGCCGATCTCACGCATCACAACACTTTATCTTGAAGAAGAACGCACGGATAACTTTGCCAAAATCAGAGAACCTTTTCCTGATAATGCCAAAGGGAAATATAAAATTTTCAAAATCAGCGAAGAACAGTATGAATTGATAGAGATAAAGCAAAAAGAGAAGTATTTACAAAAACTTTATTCAATTTTGTTATCTGAGTTGGCAGAAATAAGAAAAAGTATCAGTATCGTCAACGCAATGCCATTTTTAGCTTTTTTCTATGATTATCTACTTTCTGAGAAAATTACAGACACTCATTCTATCGAGGGAATTCTTAAGAAAGTGATCAGAGAAGAAAATTTCGATATTGATGAGTTTGATGAATCCATTTTAGCCAGACTTACTGATGATGAAACTCCCGGCTGGTATAGGGCTAATAAATTTATTTATGACATTAAGGAATAATAATGGATACTGTTGTTGGAACTAATGCGGGAAAGGCTTGTGCAACATGTGATACTCCACCATCTTGCACTCATAAATATGAAATAAAAGGTGAAAAAGAGACTCATCTAAACTTTCCAGAAATGCATAAAATGTTCGAGGTGGTT
>NZ_JAQRFJ010000071.1:0-14734 GCF_028599065.1 Xenorhabdus sp. PR6a
CGCCTCCGGAGTCAAGCGTTTATTTTCGCTTGCTTCCTGCTTTCCTTCGCGGCTGTTCTCAGCTTGGCGTCGGTCAGTGGTGGCGCATTATAGGGAGTTTTACGGCGCTGACAATAGTTTTTTTGAAAATAATTACCGTTTGCTGCATTACACAGCAAAATGCCGCCTTATACCCACATATACACAGATTTATCCACATATCGATATTTTGCTAAAATTTATCGAGCATCACGCAAACGTTTTCGTTACAATCTGCGAAGTAAAAATCACCCAGTGTTTTTTTCAGATTGTTTTGAAATGTTATTGCAGAAACCCTTTTTTCGATCAAATAAGTAGATTTTTCCCAATAACACATTCTGGTTTTATGAAATTCAAGGGATCACACCAATGCAACAGCTTCGTCCAATCCGTCGTGCCCTGCTGAGTGTTTCTGACAAAGCGGGGATTGTTGAGTTTGCCAAAGCCTTATCCAATCGCAGTGTCGAACTGCTTTCAACGGGAGGTACTGCGCGTCTGCTGGCGGAAGCCGGATTGAATGTCACCGAGGTTTCTGACTATACAGGCTTCCCTGAAATGATGGATGGGCGAGTCAAAACACTTCACCCTAAAGTTCATGGCGGCATTTTGGGTCGGCGCGGGCAGGATGATGAAGTGATGGCACAACACCAGATTTCACCGATTGATATGGTGGTCGTTAACCTTTATCCCTTTGCCCAAACCGTGGCACAACCCAATTGCTCTCTGGAAGATGCGGTAGAGAATATTGATATCGGCGGTCCAACAATGGTTCGCTCTGCGGCCAAAAACCACAAAGATGTGGCGATTGTTGTCAATAGCCAAGATTACGACAAAATTATTGGGGAGATGGATAACAACCAACATTCACTGACACAATCCACCCGCTTTAATTTAGCCATCAAAGCATTTGAGCATACCGCCGCTTACGACAGCATGATTGCCAATTACTTTGGCAAGTTGGTGCCGCCATATCATGGCGAAACGGATCAGCCATCAGGACGTTTCCCTCGCACGCTGAATCTGAATTTCATCAAAAAGCAGGATATGCGTTACGGTGAAAACAGCCACCAAGACGCTGCCTTCTATATAGAAGCAATAGAAGGCAAAATCGCGGAGGCTTCAATCTCTACGGCAACACAGTTACAAGGCAAGGCACTCTCTTATAACAATATCGCAGATACCGATGCAGCACTGGAATGTGTAAAAAGTTTCGCTGAACCCGCCTGCGTTATTGTCAAACACGCCAATCCTTGTGGTGTTGCAATGGGTTCTGACATCCATACCGCCTATGACCGCGCCTTTAAGACCGATCCGACTTCCGCCTTCGGTGGCATCATTGCGTTTAACCGTGAACTGGATGCCAATACTGCACAGGCCATCATTGAACGCCAATTTGTTGAAGTCATCATTGCGCCTGCTATTAATGAAGCCGCGCTGCCCATTCTGGCAACAAAACAAAATGTCCGTGTTTTGGCGTGCGGTGAATGGCATTCGCCGGTTGCCAACTTAGATTTCAAACGTGTCAACGGGGGTTTGCTGGTACAAGATCGCGATTTAGGCATGATAAAAGAAAGTGGGCTGGTTGTTGTCTCCAAGCGCCAGCCAACGGAACAAGAGAGGCAAGATGCCCTGTTTTGCTGGAAAGTGGCTAAGTTCGTCAAATCCAATGCGATTGTTTATGCCAAGGAAAATATGACCGTGGGTATTGGTGCCGGCCAAATGAGCCGTGTTTACTCTGCCAAAATCGCCGGTATTAAAGCCGCAGATGAGGGGTTGGACGTTCAGGGATGCGTCATGGCTTCCGATGCCTTTTTCCCCTTCCGCGATGGGATTGATGCCGCCGCGGCGGTGGGCGTGAGCTGTATTATCCAACCGGGTGGTTCCATCCGTGATAATGAAGTGATTGCGGCTGCCGATGAACACGGCATTGCCATGATTTTCACGGGTATGCGCCATTTTCGCCATTAATAGGAGCCTCAAATGAACATCTTGATTATTGGCAGTGGCGGAAGAGAACATGCCTTAGCCTGGAAAGCGGCACAATCACCTCTGGCGACTAAGGTTTATGTCGCACCGGGTAATGCGGGCACCGCGTTAGAAGCTAATTTAGAAAATGTGGATATTGCCGCGACAGATATAGAAGGATTGCTGGCCTTTGCCCAACATCATGATATTGGCCTGACCATTGTTGGGCCAGAAGCGCCATTGGTGATCGGTGTGGTTGATGCTTTCCAGCAGGCAGGGCTAACCATTTTCGGCCCGACAAAAGCGGCGGCTCAATTGGAAGGTTCCAAAGCGTTCACCAAAGATTTCCTTGCCCGCCATCATATCCCCACTGCGGCCTATCAGAATTTCACTGAAGTTGAACCTGCACTGGCTTATTTAGAGAAAATGGGTGCTCCTATCGTGATTAAAGCCGATGGTCTGGCGGCCGGTAAGGGTGTTGTGGTTGCCGCAACGATGGAAGAAGCCCAAAGCGCCGTCAAAGATATGCTGGCAGGTAATGCGTTTGGTGATGCAGGGCATCGTATTGTCATTGAAGAATTTCTGGCAGGGGAAGAAGGCAGTTTTATTGTCATGGTGGATGGCAAGAACGTGGTGCCGATGGCAACCAGTCAGGATCACAAACGCGTGGGTGATGGCGATACCGGGCCGAACACCGGAGGAATGGGGGCTTACTCACCCGCACCGGTCGTCACGGATGAGATCCATCAACGCGTGATGGAAAAAATCATTTACCCTACCGTGGCAGGCATGGCAGCCGAAGGCCATACCTACGTGGGTTTTCTGTATGCGGGGTTGATGATTGATAAACAGGGTGAGCCGAAAGTGATCGAATTTAACTGTCGATTTGGTGATCCTGAAACGCAACCTATCATGATGCGGTTACGCTCTGATCTGGTCGAACTGTGCCTCGCCGGCGCCAACGGCCAGTTAGGCGAAAAAACGTCGGTATGGGACGACCGCCCTGCCTTGGGTGTCGTGCTGGCCGCAGGCGGTTATCCGGCTAATTATGTCAAAGGTGACGTTATCAGCGGGTTAGTGCAGAAATCAGATGCTGATGAATCAGACATCGATGAAAAAGTCTTTCATGCCGGAACGGCTTTTGAGGATGAAAATGTCATTACTGCGGGTGGACGTGTTTTGTGTGTGACTGCCTTAGGGTGTGATATTGCAGATGCACAAAAGAAAGCGTATCAGAGAGCCGGACAAATTAGCTGGGAAGGGTGTTTTTATCGTAAAGATATTGGCCACCGAGCCATTGCCCGTTTGAAATAGTCAATCTCACTAAGCCGACGAAAGTGACAAAATTACAGCTTATCTTTCGTCGGTTCCCAACGACAAAAATCATCATTAGCGACCAACAAGAGCTTGTTTCCTGCGGACGAATTCAGCCAGGCAATCGTTAATGAGCCAGCGCTGTTATTTCGCCTTTCTTCGAGCCACTTCTGAGCATCAGACCCAAACTCAATCGATAATTGCTTTCCTGCACAGGTGGTCACTCGTCCATCCTGCCAATGCCCTTGTAATAAATTCACCTGATCGGCAATTAAAGCGTCACTGGTTTTTTCTATCTGTTTAGCATCAAATTTCAGACGAGCCACATCATCATCGGATAGCGGTTCATTACGCTTTTGCAGTTGCCGCAGTTTAAAAATGACAGCGTTATCTTGCGCGATACGTAATGTTTCTACGATAGGGGGATTATCAAATACATTGCGCCGGATCTGCCACAAGCTGCCATGACGATATTCGTAGAAAGTCACAATGGTGTCTTTATTACGGCTGTTTTTATCGTTGTAAGGGGTCTTATGGTAAGAGGTATTGAGATAAGGACTGTAAACACTCATGATAACCTGAGGTCTACTGTTTTGGTCATCCAAACGCCATAAACGAATAACGCCGCTGTCAGTGACAAAACCGCTGGCGCTGAAAAGAGGTGTTGTTGGCTGAATCGAACAGGCGCTGAGCAAAGAGACGAACCCTAATGCTAACAGCCCCTGTAGAATCAACAAAAGGGGTTTATTTCCCCCTCTTATTTTTTTTCGCAATTCGATTACTTAACTGCGTCTTTCAGTGCCTTACCAGCGGAGAAAGCAGGTACGTTTGCTGCTGCGATTTTAATTTCTTTACCAGTCTGTGGGTTACGACCAGTACGTTCTGCACGGTGGTTAACTTTGAAAGTACCAAAGCCGACCAGCTGCACTGCATCACCATTTTTCAGGGATTCAGTGATTGCGTTCAAAGTTGACTCCAGCGCCGCTTTAGCCTGAGTTTTAGTCAGGTCTGCACCTGCTGCAATTGCATCAACCAATTCAGTCTTATTCATAGATTATCCTTACAGTGTGTTTATCGTTTGCAAAGCATCGAGTGCGACGGATATGCCGATTTGACAGCACCCCTGCATACACGCACCGATAGCCACTTCTTTTCGCCCCCCAATGTAGAACAGAGTGAGGGCAAATGTGAAGCCTTTTAACTACGGCAAATCAAGCAATAAGTCACGTTTTATGAGTTACTGCTCCAAATTTATGCCGATATTGCTCACCCCCGCTTCACGGAGATCAGCCTTTAATCCTTTAATTAATTCGATGTCCCGTTCTTCGCAATTTGCCAACAAACGGTAAATCTCCCATTGAATATCCCATTCGTCCTCAATGGCCGGTAATACTTTTAATTCATCCTCAGTCATTTCCCGACTGGCTTGCGTCATTTCCAGCATAGCAACAGTGCGGATGGACATTTCACTGACGGCTATTGCATGTTCTAATGTCGAACCACTCAGACGAGAATGAATGACTTCACCCAATGCAATGCATGCATCAATCGCCGGATACACACCATAAATATCATAATCTTCTGATGATGGGATAATGGCTTCCAATTTTTCCAGCTGATTATCAAAATTCACTTTTGCATCTTTAACGACCAAAATTTCCCACACGAGATCTAGAATCCGGCGATATTGTGCAGGGTCTGCAAACCCGCTTTGGCGACAAAATACCTGATAATTTGGATACATCCGCTCACATAGACTAGCCATAAAAGTCAAATGTTGCCAACTTTCGAGTTTCTCCAACCTCAGGTGAATCGGGTTTCTTAACATTGGTCGTTACTCATGATGCCTAATTTGCGTCGAAGTTTACCTGAAAATCAAGAATATCCACACTTTTCCGCCACAATTATAGATTTTTCTGCATTGTTTGCCTAAAAAACAATCTATTTGAAGCAATCCCATCCGCCCAACGGGTGGGTTCAGGCAGTTTATATCCCCTCAGACACTGCTCAACCCAAAATACAGCACTGTCAGTACTGACCCGATGACCGAGGGAAATATAGAGCGGATTACATCTTCTTTTGCTTCTCAATACAACACCGACCTGCTCACCATGATCCAGCAATGGCTGACGATCGCCCACAATCTCACCTACCGGTGCATGTTCACCACACAAGCGGCTTTTCGCCACCCCAATCGTGGGAACATCGGCCAATAGCCCAAAATGGCTGGCAATACCAAAACGCCGGGGATGGGCAATGCCCTGACCATCCACCATCACCAAATCAGGCCGCAGGCTTAATTTTTGCCATGCTGCCATCAAGGCTGGGTATTCACGAAATGAAAGTAAGCCGGGGATATAGGGAAGCACCGTATCAATTCTGGCGATTTGATATTCGACTACATCCAGTGAGGGATACTGCAAGACCACAATGGCAGCACGCGTTACCGTACCGCTTTGTTCAAACCCAACATCAGCACCCGCAATGAACTTTGGTGTAAAATCTACGGTAAAAGAGGCAGAAAAAGCATCATGGCGGATAACCCGCCGTGATTTTTCACTCTGTTCCTGACGTAATGCCTTGGTATCAATCATAGAATCATTGATGGTATTTTACTGAAAGCCGGTGTACGGCTTCGACAAATGCACCCGCATGCTCTGGCGGAACATCCTGATGAATGCCATGCCCCAAATTGAAAACATGCCCGTTGCCCGCACCAAAATCGTGTAAAATTGTCGAAACTTCTTCTTCAATCCGGGCTGGCTGGGCATACAACATGGAGGGGTCCATATTACCCTGCAAAGCGACCTTATCGCCAACCCGCCGACGCGCATCCGCCATACTCGTGGTCCAATCCAAACCCAGTGCATCACAACCTGTTGCTGCCATCGCCTCAAGCCACTGTCCTCCCCCTTTGGTAAACAGGGTCACAGGCACACAACGCCCTTCATGTTCACGGATCAAGCCATCCACGATTTTATGCATGTATTGCAGGGAAAATTCCAGATAATCGCGATGAGACAAAACCCCACCCCAAGTATCGAAAATCATGACAGATTGCGCACCCGCTTTTATCTGCGCGTTCAGATATAGAATAACGCTGTTTGCCAATTTATCCAGTAACCTATGCAGTGTCGCGGGCGCTGTATACATCATGGCCTTAATTTTGGTGAAAGCCTTGCTGCTTCCCCCCTCAACCATATAGGTTGCCAATGTCCACGGGCTACCCGAAAAACCAATCAGGGGAACTTGCCCTGCCAGCGCCTTGCGAATAGCACGCACTGCATCCATCACATAGCCCAGCTCCAGTTCGGGATCAGGCACAGGTAATTTTTCTACATCAGCATGATTCTGAATCGGAGAATGAAAACGTGGCCCTTCCCCCGTTTCGAAATAAAGCCCCAGTCCCATCGCATCAGGGATCGTCAAAATATCGGAAAACAGGATAGCCGCATCCAGGGGAAAGCGGCGCAAGGGCTGGAGAGTGACTTCACACGCCAACTCCGTATTTTTGCATAACGAGATGAAATCTCCCGCCGCCTGACGTGTTGCTTTATATTCGGGTAAATATCGACCCGCCTGACGCATCATCCAGACCGGTGTGATATCGACAGGCTGGCGCAATAAGGCACGCAGATAACGGTCGTTTTTCAACTCATTCATGACAAGCTCCCTTGATTAGCACGAGAAAATTGGCACAGTTTAACATGCCTGACATTGAGCTGCTGACATAACCTCCAATAACGTGATTTGCTTACCTGTCTCTCACCAAATTCCCCCAATTACGGCTGACGACACAACGCAACCGTATCTTCAATTAAACGGCGGGCAATCGTATCAGGAGGCGGGATCAAGGGAAGGTTATCATAACGGTGCCAATCTGCACTGATAAGTTCGACGGGGTCAATATTGATTTCGCCGCTCTCATAATCGGCCAGAAATCCTGTCATCAATGAATTCGGGAAAGGCCATGGTTGGGAAGCGACATAACGCAAGTTACGGATCTTAATTCCGCTCTCTTCCATCACTTCACGATGCACCGCCTGCTCCAGCGTTTCCCCCACTTCAACAAACCCGGCTAGTACGGTATGGACGCCATTGCGGTGGCGCTGATGCTGTGCCAGCAAAATATGGTCATCGCGGCGAATGCCGACAATAATGCTGGGGGCAATTTGTGGATAGTAACGTTCATGGCAATGGTTGCACAAACAGGCCCATTCATGCTGGCTATGCTGCATCTCATGACCGCAGTAACCACAATAGTGATGCGAACGATAAAACTCAGCCAGTTGGACACCCCGCCCGATCAATTGAAATAATTTAGCATCCCGATCAGCAATTAAACGGGGAGAGGCCATATCTGAAGTCATTTTCTGCCGAACCAACCAGACCACTTCTCCCAACCACTCGCCGATGGGTTGCGCCAGATGGCCTTGCAATGACCATTGGTTAGCCGTGCCTAAAGGTAACTCTCCCTGTGGTAGCCAAACCCGATTTTCAAGACTGACAATCCACCAGCCGCGTTCTGAACCTATCAGTTTTTGTTGCATCATTTGTTCCATCATCAGTGATGTGATTATCCCCATACTATGCTGCCCAAAATAAACACAAGCAAAGCATACTCCTTTTTAGCTTATTTCGTCTGCAAAATACCCTGTCCCAAAAGCAGTTTTAGGTTGTAGTTTTCACAATCCCCTTTATACTCTGGGGTGTTTTTTCTTGTCGGAGTGCCTAGCGTTCAGCGTATATCACGATGGACACAGGCTGAGACCGTTTATTCGGGATCCGCAGAACCTGATCGGGCTAATACCCGCGAAGGGAACAAGAGTAATCACCCCGCTGCCAGTATCAGTAAAATACCCGCCAGCACCAACTATTACTCCCTGCGAGCTCCAGACAAGCAATTTTCTCAACTTAAGCCTGATCAACTATGCGACAGGCGATAACACAGTCAGGAATTTGCTATGTCTAAGTCCAACGATATCGTTATTTCCAATGCCATGATTCCAACGGCGGATATCTCGCCAAAAGCGCATCCCGCAAGGCCGCGCAAGGCCCAGAGAGATGCCGCACAGGCATTTATCAACACCGTTCAAGGCGTCACTTTTCCCAATTCAAAACGCATTTACCTTGCAGGCTCCCGCCAAGATATTCAAGTGCCGATGCGGGAAATTCAACTTTCGCCCACCTTAACGGGCGGCACGAAAGCGCAGCCCCAATTTGCAGAAAACGAGCCTGTTCCCGTTTATGACACGTCCGGCCCTTATGGTGATCCGGCTGCCGTACTGGATGTCACAAGGGGCTTACATAAACTTCGCCAACCGTGGATTGATGAGCGCAATGATACTGAACCGGTTTCCGTCCTCAGTTCCGACTTCACCCAACAACGCCTTGCCGATGCCGGATTGGACCACCTGCGCTTTCATCATCGCCCACATCCACTGAGCGCTAAACCGGGCAAGCGTGTTACCCAATTGCACTATGCGCGCCAAGGGATCATCACACCGGAAATGGAATTTATCGCCCTGCGTGAAAATATGGGGCGCGAACGCATTCGCAGTGACGTCTTGCGCCAGCAACATGCTGGGCAAAATTTTGGCGCCAACTTGCCGGAAAACATCACCCCCGAATTTGTCCGCCAGGAAGTTGCCGCCGGTCGCGCGATTATTCCCGCCAACATTAATCATCCTGAATCCGAACCGATGATTATTGGCCGCAATTTCTTGGTGAAAGTGAATGCCAATATCGGTAACTCCTCCGTGACGTCGTCCATTGAAGAAGAGGTGGAAAAATTAATTTGGTCTACCCGCTGGGGCGCAGATACCGTGATGGATCTCTCCACCGGACGCTACATTCACGAAACCCGCGAGTGGATACTGCGCAACAGTCCCGTTCCCATTGGCACCGTACCGATCTATCAAGCGCTGGAAAAAGTGAACGGCATCGCGGAAAACCTGACTTGGGAGATGTTCCGCGATACCTTGCTGGAACAGGCCGAGCAAGGCGTGGATTATTTCACGATCCACGCCGGCGTGCTGCTGCGTTACGTGCCGATGACCGCCAAGCGCCTGACCGGCATTGTCTCCCGTGGTGGCTCAATTATGGCGAAATGGTGCCTGTCCCATCATCAGGAAAATTTCCTCTACACCCATTTCCGCGAAATCTGTGAACTTTGTGCCGCCTATGACGTTTCCCTCTCTCTGGGAGATGGATTGCGTCCCGGCTCCATTCAGGATGCCAACGATGAAGCACAATTTGCCGAACTGCATACACTCGGTGAACTGACCCAAATCGCCTGGGAATACGATGTTCAAGTCATGATCGAAGGGCCGGGGCATATCCCCATGCAACTGATCCGCCGCAATATGACCGAAGAACTGGAACATTGCCACGCCGCCCCCTTTTATACCTTAGGGCCACTGACGACCGATATCGCGCCGGGTTATGACCATTTCACCTCCGGCATCGGCGCCGCCATGATTGGCTGGTTTGGCTGTGCCATGCTCTGTTATGTCACCCCGAAAGAGCACCTTGGTTTGCCGAATAAAGAAGATGTCAAACAAGGGCTGATAACTTACAAAATCGCAGCCCATGCGGCTGATCTTGCCAAAGGCCATCCCGGTGCACAAATCCGTGACAATGCCATGTCGAAAGCACGTTTTGAATTCCGTTGGGAAGACCAATTCAATCTGGCGCTTGATCCTGACACCGCCCGCGCTTATCACGATGAAGCCTTACCGCAGGAATCCGGCAAGGTTGCCCACTTTTGTTCCATGTGTGGGCCAAAGTTCTGCTCAATGAAAATCACTCAGGACGTGCGTGACTACGCGGCCAAACTGGAACAGGAAACGGGCATGGAACAGATGTCAGAAGCCTTTCGTTCCCGTGGCAGCGAGCTTTATCACAGTGCAGAGGAGGTGGCGCATGAAAAATCAGCCTGACATCTCAATGTGCCTCCCCGCCCCTTTTGCCCCGACAGAACATCGGTTGGGGCTTTATCCGGTGGTGGACTCCCTGACATGGATTGAGCGGTTGCTGGAAGTCGGTGTCCGCACCCTGCAACTGCGCATCAAAGACCAAACGGAAGCACAGGTCGAGAAAGATATTCAGTCCGCCATTGCCCTCGGCCGCCAATATCACGCCCGCGTGTTCATCAACGATTATTGGCGTCTGGCGATCAAGCATCAAGCCTACGGCGTTCATTTGGGGCAGGAAGATCTGGCTAGCGCCGATCTCAATGCCATCCAACAGGCCGGATTGCGGCTGGGCATTTCTACCCATGATCAAGTAGAGTTAGCGCGGGCAAAATCCCTGCGCCCCTCTTATATCGCACTTGGGCATATTTTCCCCACCACGACGAAAGAGATGCCCTCATCACCACAGGGGCTTGACGCCCTAAAACAGCAAGTGGCGATCACAGCGGAATATCCCACCGTCGCCATTGGTGGCATTTCGCTGGAGCGGGTGCCTGATGTGGTGGCAACGGGCGTGGGCGGCGTGGCACTGGTCAGTGCGATTACAAAAGCGCAAGACTGGCGACAGGCAACGGCCAGATTACTTTATTTAGTTGAAGGAAAAATAGCTGAAGGGAAAGCTGAAGGACAAGATCGGGGGCTTTTATGTTAAACGATCAAGAATTTATGCGTTACAGCCGCCAATTACTGCTGGAGGACATTGGCCCCGAAGGACAAGAGAAATTAAAAGCCGGCAAGGTGCTGATTGTCGGCCTTGGCGGATTAGGTTCACCGGCAGCGCTTTATCTCGCGGCGGCAGGGGTGGGAAACCTGTATCTGGCCGATGATGACGAGTTGCATATCTCAAACCTGCAACGCCAGATCCTCTATCGCACCCGCGATATTCCGGCCAACAAAGCCCAATTAGCGGCAAAACAATTGGTTGAACTGAACCCGCAAATCAATATCACGGTGCTCACTGCGCGGCAAGATTGCGAGTCGTTGCTGGATGTTATCAGTCAAGTCGATCTGGTGCTGGATTGCTGCGATAATATGGCAACCCGCCACGCCATCAATGCCGCCTGTATTGCCGAAAACAAACCCCTGATCAGCGGCAGTGCCGTCGGCTTTAGTGGGCAATTGCTGGTCTTGACGCCCCCTTACCAACACGGTTGTTACGCCTGCCTCTATTCCGATCAAGAAGAGCCTCAGCGCAATTGCCGGACCGCCGGGATCTTAGGCCCTATCGTTGGGGTGATCGGGACATTGCAATCCTTGGAAGCGATAAAAATGCTGGCGGGTCTTCCTTCTTCCTTAAACGGCAAACTCCGGTTATTTGATGGCAGACAACAAAGCTGGAGCACCTTACAGCTTGCCCGTTCCCCGCAGTGCCCCATTTGTGGCGTTATCAGACAACCCGATAAAAAACGGTCAGGAAGAGAGGTCGCATGAACATTATCGTCAACGATCAACCCATGACACTGAGTGCGCCCATGACCGTGCAACAATGGCTGGAACACATAGAACGCACTCAGTCAGGCACGGCTTTGGCTATTAATCAAACCATTATCCCGCGCTCAGAGTGGCATACCCATCAGATTAATGACGGGGATACGATTTTGCTGTTTCAGGCGATTGCCGGAGGTTAATTTTATGTTAAAAATTGCAGATGTTACCTTCCAATCCCGCCTGTTTACAGGAACAGGCAAGTTTGCCCATGCCGGATTAATGATTGACGCCATCCGCGCTTCCGGCAGCCAACTGGTCACCATGGCAATGAAACGCCTCGATCTTCACGGCCATGACGATGGCATTCTCGCCCCCCTGCAACAGTTGGGTGTTAAACTGCTGCCCAATACTTCCGGAGCCAAAACCGCAGAAGAGGCCGTTTTCGCCGCTCACCTCGCACGGGAAGCGTTAGGGACGAACTGGATTAAGTTAGAGATCCACCCTGATGTCAAATACCTGCTACCCGATCCCGTTGAGACATTGAAGGGCGCAGAACAATTGGTCAAAGAGGGATTTATTGTTCTGCCTTATTGTGGCGCGGATCCCGTCCTGTGCCGCCGGTTGGAAGAGGTCGGCTGTGCTGCGGTGATGCCATTGGGGGCGCCCATCGGCTCCAATAAGGGGTTACTGACACGTGATTTTCTGCAAATCATCATCGAGCAAGCCAACGTGCCCGTGGTGGTGGATGCCGGGATCGGCGCACCCAGCCATGCGCTGGCAGCCATCGAAATGGGCGCGGATGCGGTGCTGGTCAATACCGCCATCGCCGTTGCCCGCAACCCGGTTAAAATGGCTCAGGCATTCAAAACCGCCATTGAAGCGGGTGAACTTTCCCATCAAGCGGGTGTGGCAAGCCCCAAATCCCATGCTGAGGCGTCCAGCCCGCTGACCGATTTTCTGGGGGTGCTATGACAAATTTTACACCGACAAACCGCACATTTCGCCAGCGCTGGCAACAACTGGATTGGGATGACATCACACTGCGCATCAACAGCAAGACATCACAGGACATTGAACACGCACTCAACAGCGCTCGCTTGACGCTGGATGACTTTATGGCCCTGCTCTCCCCTGCTGCACTGCCTTATCTTGAGCCACTCGCCCAACGTGCACAACAACTCACCCGCCAGCGTTTTGGCAATACCGTGGGATTTTTTATCCCACTCTACCTTTCCAATCTGTGTGCCAACGACTGCACTTATTGTGGTTTCTCCATGAGTAATCACCTTAAGCGCAAGACGCTCAATGAACAGGAGATTGAGGCTGAATGCCTTGCGCTGAAAAAACGGGGGTTTGAGCATATTCTGCTGGTTACCGGGGAGCACCAAAACAAAGTCGGCATGGACTATTTTCGTCGCTGTCTTCCCCTGATCCACCGCCATTTCAGTTCGGTTTCAATGGAAGTCCAGCCACTGGCGCAAGAAGAATACGCTGAACTGAAAACACTGGGATTGGATGGTGTGATGGTCTATCAGGAAACCTACCATCAACCCAGTTATCAACTGCATCATTTGAAAGGCAAAAAGCAGGATTTCCACTGGCGGCTGGAAACACCGGAGCGCCTTGGGCGAGCGGGCATTGACAAGATTGGGCTAGGCGCTTTAATTGGGCTGTCCCACCATTGGCGCACCGATTGCTATATGGTGGCTGAACACCTTTTGTTCCTGCAAAAACAGTTCTGGAAGAGTCGTTACTCCATCTCTTTCCCGCGCCTGCGCCCCTGTGCCGGCGGCATAGAGCCGGCTTCTTTAATGAATGAAGCCGAACTGGTACAACTGATTTGCGCCTTCCGCCTGCTGGCACCGGATGTCGAGCTTTCCCTTTCCACCCGTGAATCCCCGTTCTTCCGTGATCACGTTGTCCCGCTCGCGATCAATAACATCAGTGCCGGTTCAAAAACCCAACCCGGCGGTTATGCGGATGGACATCACGAGCTGGAACAATTCGCGCCCCACGATAATCGCCCGGTTTTTCAGGTTGCCGAAGCCCTAATCAAATCCGGCTTGCAACCCGTCTGGAAAGATTGGGATCACTATTTAGGTCGATAGGTTAGGTTGAGTATGCTGCAACTGCGGCATACCTTTCTATCTTTCCATAATGAGCAAAAAAAGGGGCGTAATAGGAAAAAATGCCATTAATGCACATTATAGAAACCAATAAAACAAAAATAGTTACAAACTCGACAGAATTTTGAACGATTTTCGATTGAAAGTCGCTACAATTACAAGAAAAAACTCTTATTTTTTATAAGGATTACTTTTTTCCGATTGATTTTCATTTGCAGGCGAGATCCCATAAAGACGATTGCGTTTTCTCGATAGGCTCTGGTATTTTTTTATAATTAACTGACTATTTTCTTTGGTTAGAAAGTAATAAATCGGAGCATTATCCTTGGGATCAGAACCTGCAAAATGAGGAAGCACCTGATTTTTGTCGCGATAATCCAGATCAGGGAAATATTCCTCAGAATACACAATATGATTGTCTTTAATAAAGATATACTTCACCCCAACATCAACAAACTGATAATGCATACCGATAGCCTCATCGATAAATTTCTTATCAGCCCCTACAGGGAAAATATAAGCACGATCCCAGCTAAATGGTGTTAATTTATATAAATCCACTAAACAACCTTGATCCATTGGACAATTAGCATCACCATAAACAGCAATCGCTTCTTTAACATCCCATTTATAAAAAAAAACAAAATAAATAAGGAAGAAAACAGCAAATGTTATTAGAGCAATAGGTAATTTTTTATTCCTGAATGACATCTTCAATTTCTCTTTGTAGCATAGATTTTCAACCCTATTTCTTAGGTTACCGTAAAAACTCACTGATGAACAATTATTTTTCGAAAACCCTGACACACTGTTATACGATATATATACGCAATTAACTTGAAGATGCAGGAATTAAAGTTTGGAAATTATCCGTCAGCCGAGTAGCCAATTCCTGTATTTTTTCGGGGA
>NZ_JAQRFJ010000072.1:0-13990 GCF_028599065.1 Xenorhabdus sp. PR6a
AAGTTAGATTGGTATAACACCTGCTCACCAAAGCCCGTTGGGAGTAACCTTATCAATGGCACGGAAACAGGCGCTTTTAGCATGGGCAGAACAAAACAGGGCGTTGATTATCGAAGATGATTATGACAGTGAATTTCTCTACGATCACCGCCGCCAGCCAGCGCTGGCCAGTCTATCGAATAATATTTTGTATATTGGTACATTCAGCAAAGTCCTGACCCCCGCGCTTCGGCTCGCTTATCTGGTTGTGCCTCCCGATCTTTCGTCGATTTTCAATGCCACATGCCACGCTTGGCATGACGGCAGCCCCTTATTGCAACAGGCTATTGTCACTGACTTTATGCAGGAAGGTCATTTTTCACGTCATCTGCGTAAAATGCGTGCCCTCTATGCTAAACGCAGGCAAATGGTGATTGAGAGCTTAGATCAAGTTTTTGGTTCCCGATTTAAATTCGATATTCCCATTGGCGGGCTGCATTTACTGGCAAAACTGGCTCAACATGCCAGACAATATGGATTTGGGATTGCTGCGCTGTCTTCACGCAGTTTAAACGCGGATTGCGGCAAGGGGCTACTGTTTGGATTTGCTAATGAGCCAACACCAGAAGCCGCCTTGAACCATGCGAAAAATCTACAAACGTGTCTTTTACAAGTTACTGACGCATCCCAATAGCCAGCCGGTTCATTCCATTCATCAGCGCAATGGCAAAAGTCAGATCAGAAATTTCCTGATCGGTGAAATATGCTTTTAACGGCAAGTAAGCGCCATCATCAGCGTGGGTCGTCGTCACATAAGTCAGTGCTTCTGCCCACGCCAATGCTGCTTTTTCACGAGAAGTAAATTGACCGCTGACACGCCATCCTGCCAATTCGGCCAATCGACGTTCGGTTTCTTCGGTCTGACGCAAAGACTGCGTATGTTTGTTTAGACAAAAAGCACAACCATTGATTTGGGAAACCCGCAGATAAACCAATTCGATCAACGGTAGCCCCAATGGGCTTTTTTCCAATCCCTCTTTGACAGAACGAAATCCTTGCAACAGTTCGGGGGACAAATCGTAATAAGCAAGACGCAATTGACTCATACACCATACTCCTTATTTCAATGAATGCGATTAACGATATGGCAAACCTTCCATTAAGATAAGGGACAAGATTGGCATTTTTGATCAGGACAAGTTATTTTAGAAATAAAAAACACTGCCTATTATTTTAAGCAGTGTTTTTATTTACATGGCAAACTACAGAGTTAATTTATGCTATATCTTAATAGTTCTTTTTAGGGTCTACACCATAATCATTATCACCCTTCGTCCCTTCGATGCAGTAAAACGCTAATAAAACAATACCGCCAAAGGGAATAATGGAGATTAATAACCACCAACCAGAATGATTAGCATCATGAAGGCGGCGTACTGTGACTGCAAGACTCGGGATCATAGTCAGAATCACATAAACAGCCAACAATGCCATACCGGCATTTTCATCAATCGCTGAACCTAATACGATGAGGGCTACGCATACAATTGAATGAAATAAAGAAAACATCCAATATTCTGTGCGACGCGCACGTCCTGAAAAATCTGCATAATTTTTTAAAACACTAAGATACCAATTCATAATGTCACTTTACTGAAATTAAATGATATAAAATAAAAACGGGCAAACTATAAAGGATGGTGGATTTTATACTTAATTTCCTTTTGAAGTCCATCATCCATTATTGGATAGTTAATACCTTCTGATTTACGCCATTATTAGATAGTGAATTAAAAAACACTTCCAAATATCAAATTAGAAACAGAATCAACAGGAATGTTTTTCATCCATAGCAAAGTTACGCTTAAATCTATTAGAGAAATAAGACACTTTAATATATGATTAACACTCGTTAGAGGGTCATTTTATTTTAATGATTATAATTAACTATGTTATTTATATAAAATGACTAATTTCAAAATAAAAATACTAATTTCGATTCCGTAACAGCGGAAAAATCAAAAAGTGCTGAACCAGTAGTCAATCTATTTACATAAATTTAACACACGCCTATCATCGAAGAATAAATCGCCAAACCTCTTACCATCCGAGATGATATGAAAATTTTATCTGGCCGACCCTGGTTACTCATCGTATTTTTTCTGATATCCAACTTCTTTTCATCAGTTGCCGTTTCTATCGGAATGTACCTTATTCCGTGGTGTATCAGTAATACTGCGGGTGAACCTGCATTTCTCGCCACAACCGCAATGTTTTCTGCCCTTTTGATTCTTTTTTTGACGCCTTTTATTGGCAAACTGATTGATTCTCTTAACCGAAAATCGATCCTCATATTTATCACCATCGTCATATTGGTACTTTTTCTGTTTCTTTCTCTTGCCAAAGACAACGTTTTGAACCGCTTGTATGCCCTGATTTGTGCCTATGTATTTGTCCAGATTTACTTTGCGATTTTCTACACAACCCGACAGGGATTTATCAAAGATATCTTTATGGAAAGTGAACTGTTCCGCATTAACGCTATCCTTGAAATTGAATCCCAATCTTCAACGCTATTAGCGGCTTCTCTGGTGATTATCTTTGCCAATTCATTAACCAACACGGATATTTTTATGCTACTGGCAGGAATGGTATTGATTTCATTGATGATGTTGATGGTTATTCCTTACGCATCCAAGCGCATTACCGACAGAAACAATCGTCAATATTCTCACCCCAAACTCCCACCCTCATTTTTAAAAACCGATCTGTTTTGTTATATGGCAATGGGAGCCATTCCTTTTATCTGTATCATGACGATCAATGTTATCCAGGCACCCTTTATGAATGATGTGCTCCTTGAACCCATCAGCGCTTATGCCACCTATGGCATCATATATGGTTGTGGCGCCATATTAGTGGGATTCATTTTGGGGCGAATCTCCAATCATTATTCTCAATGCAATCTGGTTGTTGTTTTCACCTCTGTCTTTGCGATAACACTCGGCGTTATTTCACTACATCCAACACTGGAGTTCATTCTGGTCGGGGGGTTTTTCCTCGGATTTTGTAATTCTGCGTCACGGATCTCAAGCCATAACCTGATCCTGCATGAAGTGGATTCGGCCATGATTGGCCGTGCATTCTCATACGAGCAATTTTTCACATTATGTGGAAGGATTATTGCAACAGGACTTGTGCCCTTAATGTTTGCCAATAACTATCGGCAAGTTTGGAATTATGTTTTCGCCATCAGCATGATTGCGCCAATCGTATTACTTTTTAGGAGATATTTAGATAAAAACACGGTTGTAACCAATAAGGAGTATGGTTAGAGTGGCAGTGCCATTTTTCTGGTTTAACATAAAAAATGTAGATAAAAACGCATTCAAAAAATATTAAACCAGACAAAAGTAATCTAAGATAAGAAATTATAGTAAGAAAAAACTTAGTAATCTTTAATATATTGGAAAATCAACGATAGAAACCTAGCGCTATCCACTGTGTCCAATATTGTTATGGGTTTTCTGTTTATACTGAAGGGATCCATACTTGGTAATGATGATTCAGGGTCATAAAGAATTGTCATACCACGCTCAGCTCCCTTTAAAACAACATCTACGTAATTCTGTGTACTCGTAACAATAGTTTTGTCAATTAGCCATGCCACCGTCAATGCATCATGGATCCAACACCCTGCCAATCCTCTGGTTTTCATAGAATAGTTCATCCATGGGCGAACTGTTTCAACTAAAAATTTACAGAGAGCATTATTAAATGTAGATAAGTAATCTAGATCAGAATGCAACATCTGAGTTTGAGTCGTCACATCCATTGGCACTAAAGTAATATTTGCACCACTTGTCAATACGATATGAGCAGCTTCTGGATCAATACCAAAATTGGTGTCTTTCTGATAACCAGGAACATCAAATACACCGCCCATAATGACAATTTCAGCCACAGATTCAGAAAATTCAGGGTATAACTGTATCGCATGAGCAATATTGGTCAAAGGACCAATTGCTACAAGAGTAATTTCACCGGGATTCTGGCATACAAGCTCACCTATTCCATGTGCTGCTGACGGAGTAACTAAAGGATATTGTTCTGGGGAAACAACTCCCTTCCATAAATAACGCAAACCATTTTGATCAACTCCATTATCAAGTTTTTCACGCCATTTTTTCATGGGTTCCAATAATCCCTGAGAGGCACCACGTAACACAGGAATATTTTCACCTAATCTCTGTAAAAGTGATTTTGCAACAGAATAACCAATTTCACTGGGTGTATTACCAGACACAGTAGAAATTAATTCAAGAGAAATTTGTGGAGCAGCTATGGCAAGAGCTAATGCAAGACCATCATCAATATTCGCTCCTGCTATACCGTTCCCTGGATCACAATCAATAATTAAACGCATACTTTATTCTTTTACGAGAGATGTACAACCACAGGATTCTCCGATCTGTAAATCAAATCCAAATTCACATTCACGAGCCTCCCCATTCCATGTTTTCAGCATTTCAATAGCAGTTTTTGCCATTTTATCAATAGGCTGACGTACGGCAGTCAAAGAAGGAACGTTAAATTGTGATTGCTGTGTAGCATTAAAACAAACCAATGCAATATCATTGGGAACCTTTATTCCATGTTCTGACAATGCACGAAGACATCCAAATGCTTGTAACTCATTGGTTGCAAACAAAGCGTGAGGAAGTTTTCCATTTAACATTTCCAACGTTATTTCATAGCCCCCCATGCGGGTATAGTCTGTTGAAAAAATCCACTCTTCATGCACAGTTAAATTAGCTTGTTGTAACGCATCACGCCAACCAGCAATACGATCCTGCGTATTTAACATATCATGAGGTCCACAAATAATAGCGATATCTCGATATCCATGCTGAGTTAGGTGCCGAGTAGCCTGAAATGCAGCAAGCTTTTCATTTACAATAATTGCGCTGACATTTAGTCTCGCATCAACACGATCTAGCATGACACATGGAGTTCCACTTTCCTGAATCAATCCGATGTAAGGATGACGATCGACGCTAGTATATAGCAACCCATCAACCTGACGATGCAATAAGTTGTTGATTAGTTCTTTTTCTCGCTCTCTGTCGTCCCCTGAATCACCTAATAAAAGAACCTGCCCGTGTTTGAATGCTTCTTGTTGCAATGCATGAGCCATTGAGGAAATAAAAGGATTAGATATATTAGGTACAATAAGACCATAAGTTTGTGTTGTTCCCGAGACAAGAGCTTTAGCAATACCATTTGGTCTATAACCTGTTTTCTTGATAGCTGCTAATACGCGCTGTCGAGTCGCTTCTGCAACAGGCCTGGGACCGTTGTTAACAACATAACTGACTACTGCTACAGATGTGCCTGCTTCTTTAGCAACATCGGTACGAGTCACTCGTTTAGGATGTAACTTCATGACATTTACTTAATTAATTTGTAGGAGAAGATTATAATTTAAATAGTTCAGAGGATAAAATACCATGTTTTTGGATGTAATAATCATTTGGCACGAACTAAATAATGTTAATTCATGCCAAAGTTATCAATGGTGAGTTAATACTTTGAAGTATTAAATAGCGTCATCAGGTAAATTTAAATCTCTACCTCGTGTTTCTGGAGCAAAGAACGTTGTTATAAAACCAATGCCTGCCATAAACGCAAAATAAAATGCGACAGACCACCAATGTCCTGTAAAAGATAACAGTGCTGACGCAACTAGTGGCGCAGAACCACCAGATAAAATGGAACCTAACTCTTTTGCAAAAGCCATCTTAGCATAGCGATTCCTTACACCAAACAGCTCAACTCCCCATGCAGCCTGAACACTAAATATTCCCAAGGAAGCCAATCCCATACCTACAACGATGGTTGAAATGACAATGATAGGTTCACGACTTTCCAGTAAGATGAAAGCAGGTACAGAATATAGGATTAATAAGAAACAAAACCAACGATATATAATTCGGCGACCAAAACGATCAGATAAATATCCTGACAGAGGAATAATCAAAAAACCTAGAGTGGAGGCAAGAAAGACTGCTATCGCTGGTACGGATTTATCTATCATTAACACTTTAGCAACATACCCAATAATAAATCCCTGAGCCAGATAAGATGGTCCATTCTCACCAATACGTAAACCAACCATGATCCAGAATGCTTTTGTTCGTTCCAGAAAATTCTGGTGTTCTCGTTCAGTTTTATAAGTCAGTTTATTGTTCAATACCTTTGAATTACGAGCTTCTAGAGACATTTTATAACGTCGAAATACTGGAGATTCATTCATATGACGGCGAATAAGTAAAGCCACTACGGTAAGTAAGAAACTGGATAGAAATGGAATACGCCATCCCCAATCAAGCAAACTCTCTTTATCCATAGTCAACACTAGCAACCAAATCAGTGATGCTAGTAATGTTCCACTATTGGAACCAAGAGCAATAATAGAAGAAACCAAACCACGCCTTTTCGGTGGAGCGTATTCTCCTAGAATCACCGTACCACCAGAAAGTTCAGCCCCAGCCCCTAGCCCTTGTGTAAATCTCAAAATAACGAGGCAAATAGGAGCCCATACTCCAATTTGAGCATAACTCGGAATCAACCCAATAAGTGTTGTAGAGAGTCCCATGAGCATAATAGTCGTCACCATGATGCTCTTACGACCCCTTTGATCCCCTAACCATCCAAATAGTAATGCACCAATAGGCCGTGCGATGAACCCAACTGAGTAAGTTGCAAAACTGGAAAGCAAAGCAATCATAGGTGTCATATCAGGAAAAAATATGTCACCAAAAATAATTCCTGCGGCTAAGCCATAAAGTGCAAAATCGGCATATTCCATTGCTGTGCCTAACCAACAAGAAAAAACCGCACGACAAAATTCCTTGTGCCCTTCCCGAGTTTCCAGACATACTTCGGATGCATGCCGTTCCCCCATTAAAGGCACTATTGCGTTCTCAAACTGCATAATGTGTTCCCTGAGTGTTGGAACAGTAAATTATCAATTCCGACGTTATAAACCGGAAAAAGATTTTTTCATAGTTATATTTTTATTGTTTTTACTTAACACATTATCTACTCGAGTAGATTTTTCAATTTTAAAAAAAATAATAATTTTATTTATGTCACATATATTAAGTGAAAAAATTAATTTTACAATCCACAAAAAAACAAAAACCTATATCAAAATTTGTTTTACGACAGAATAATGATTCTAATTCCTTTATTTTTACTACACATTAAACCTGTTAATTGGTAAATTTTAAAACATAATGTAATTATAACAACATGAAGCAATATGGTTCAACTTATTAAAAATAAGCAACTTTTAATAAAATCAGGCATCCAACCACTCCGAGTCGGCTGTTTTTTAAACAGAAAGGATTGTGGTTTATAAAAAATTAGAACAATGATGGTCACTTCATCTTATAGTCAGAAAAGATAAAAAACTCATCCTATGGGAATTAAATATTCATTCTGGTGAAAATCAAAAAATCATTCTTAAAACAACAACACTAAATGCAAAAAACAGCATCACACAGGATGCTGTTTTCAAACACATATTCAGGCTATTCGCTTCTTTTTCACGCCATTAGCTTCAAACCCGATAGATTTTCGGCAAATATTTTACGTAAATAACCAGAAACGGCATCATCCGCATTAGAACCAATGACTTCCATATCCGGTAAGCTGTCTTTCAAGCGCTGGTGCGCTCCCTGCATAATGCAGCCCTTGCCTGCCACAGTCAGCATTTCCTGATCGTTCATGCCATCGCCAAAAGCAATGCAATCACTCAATGGATAACCAATCAATTGACAGACTTGCGCCAATGCGTGCCCTTTAGAAACCCCACCCGCCATCACTTCCAGGCAATTTCTCAGTGAAAAGCTGACATTCACCCTTGCCCCCCAACGCGCTTTAATTCTCTCTTCCAACTCCACCAAATAATCATGATCGTCACTGGTGTAATAAACTTTGCACACGCCATCGGTGGGAAAATGGTTGCGTTGAAAAAGTTGGTAATGGAAAACGGATTCCTGAAAAAATTCTTCCTGTTCAGGCGCTTCTCTATTTATTAGCCAATCATCGTTATTGAAGTAATTGGTCAGGACATTGGGATTATCAAATTCCAATAAACACAAATCATGGGCAATCTCAGGATCTAAGTTATGGCTGAATATCAATTCATCCTGAATATTGTGAACTCTGGCGCCGTTGGACGTGATCATATAAGCATCAATGCCCAATCCATCACGGATCTGCCCCACATCAATATGATGACGCCCTGTTGCGAAAACAAAATGAATCCCTTGTTCCGTCAGTAAGTTCAATGTTTCCTTGGTATACGGGGTGATTTTATGGTCGGGAGACAACAGCGTGCCATCTAAATCTGAAGCAACAACATGATACATAGTTATGGTTCCTAAACTGAATCAGTTCTGGTCAAAAAAATCACAAATTGCATTGAGAGCCTGCGCCCGCAATATATCTTTTTCGAACAGGATTTCGTGATGAGCCCCTTGGATAACCAGAGGATTTTGTTCCGCTTTTCCTGTTTCCGCTTTTTGGCGCGATGCACAAAAAGCCAGTAATTCCCGGTTACTCACAATCTTATCTTCACTCGCTTGTAATATCATGAGTGGCGTTTGGATCTTATCTGCATTTTCAATCAGGTTATCGCCCATCAGCATGCTCTCACGCATCCAATGGTAAGTCGGCCCGCCAAGGCGCAATTCAGGATAATCCGCATAGTAACGCAAATAACGCTGGTAACGCGCATAACTGTGCGTTAACAGATTGATAAAATAGGGTAATGGCCGCCATTGCCCCGTTGATAACGCATAAGCGTTACGTCTTTGGGTATTGGATTCTGCTTGGTTAACCAGAAAATTTGCCAGCCAGCGCGGCATGGGTAAATTGATACCAAACATCGGCGCACATAACGCCGCGGCACGAAAAATCAGCTCCTGATAGCGCATCAGAAAGCGGCTCAAAATCGCACCGCCCATTGAATGGGCGAGTGCATAACAGCGATGAGATTGGCGAGGTGTCACTTCAAGTTCAATAAATTTAGCCAAGTCATCCACATAGTGGTCGAACGCTTCAACGTGGCCTTTTTGTCGGTCATCCAACATTCGTCCTGAACAGCCTTGTCCACGATGATCAATAATGAAAATATCATAGCCTAAGTGGTAAAAATCATAGGCCACTTCGGGATATTTCACGTAGCTTTCACTACGGCCGGGCAAAATGATGAGTGTTTTGTCATGATGGGGAGAACAAAAGGAGACATAATGGATGAGAATATCGTCAATTCCCATAAATTGCCGCTCTTCTCTTGTTCGCCAAAAATCCAGTAATGATCCGTTCGTAAAGGCGGAGAACTGAGGTTCACGGTTTAACCAGCTCGCTTTCAATATCTCAGGCGCCATTTATCATCCTCTGTTCATTCCCCTTTAGCGATTCAAATCATTCAGTTACTCGAATTCTTCAAAATGCTCACGGATTAATGCCATAAATGCCTCACCAAAACGCTCCAATTTCCGCTGCCCAACACCGTTAATCAGCAAAAGTTCATCCGGTGTGATTGGGCACTGTTCTGCCATCTCAATTAACGTGACGTCATTAAAAACGACAAAAGGAGGAATATTGTTGTCATCAGCAATGGATTTACGCAATTTGCGCAATTTGGCAAATAACTTGCGATCATAGTTGCCGCTGTATGATTTGTTTTGTTGATTGCGGCTTTTCAGGTTTTGGATACGTGGCACAGCAAGTTGTAGAGACACTTCGCCGCGTAATACAGGTCGCGCAGCTTCCGTCAGTTGTAGCGCAGAGTAGTTGGCAATATTTTGGCTAATCAACCCTAAGTGAATGAGCTGACGCAAGACACTCGTCCAGTGCTCCTGACTCTGTGCTTTACCAATGCCATAAACTGGCAGCTTGTCGTGCCCAAAATCTCTAATGCGTTGATTATTTGTACCACGCAGCATTTCTACAATATAGCCAATCCCAAAACGTTGTCCAACGCGATAAATACAGGATAGTGCTTTTTGTGCCTCCACCAGACCGTCATAACGCTTGGGAGGATCAAGACAAATATCACAGTTACCACAGGCTGTCTGGCGGCTTTCCCCGAAATAATTCAGCAAGACTAAGCGCCGGCAAGTCTGTGCCTCTGCAAATGCGCCCATCGCATTGAGTTTGTGCCGTTCGATGTCCTGTTGTTCACTCGCGGGTTTTTCTTCCAAGCAACGACGCAGCCACACCATATCCGCAGGATCGTAAAACAGCACGGCTTCCGCCGATAAGCCATCCCGCCCGGCCCGGCCCGTTTCCTGATAATAAGATTCGATATTGCGGGGAATATCAAAGTGCACAACAAAGCGCACATTCGGCTTGTTGATCCCCATACCAAACGCAACCGTTGCCACAACGACCTGCAAATCATCTCGCTGGAAGGCATCCTGCACCCATGCACGTTGATTGTTTTCCAGCCCCGCATGATAAGGGGCAACACTCAGCCCCCGTTTTTGCAGGCGCTCCGCGGTCTCTTCCACTTTAGTGCGGCTATTGCAGTAGATAATGCCACTTTTTCCCTGCTGACCACGGACAAATGACCAGAGCTGATCAAGGGGTTTGTATTTCTCCACTAAGGTGTAGCGAATGTTGGGACGATCAAAGCTGCTGATATGGATAATCGGCTCATGTAACTCTAATAAGCGAACGATATCCTGACGGGTCGTTTTATCTGCTGTCGCGGTGAGTGCAATCACGGGCAGACCGGGGAAGCGGCGGCGAAGTTGCCCTAATGCCCGGTATTCCCGGCGAAAATCATGCCCCCATTGGGAAATACAGTGCGCTTCATCGACGGCCAGTAAAACGGGCTGCCAATCATGCAGTTGGTCAAGAAAGTTATCCGTGACCAGCCGTTCAGGGGCGATATAGAGCAGCTTGATGCTCCCCTTGCGGCAACGTTGGATGATATCCAATTGCTGTTCACGACTTTGGGTTGAGTTCAGACATTCCGCTTCAACGCCATTCGCGCGCAGTTGATCGACCTGATCTTTCATCAATGAAATTAACGGAGACACAACCAACGTCAGCCCATTGTTAACCAGTGCGGGGATCTGATAACACAGCGATTTACCGCCTCCCGTTGGCATAATCACCAAACAGTCGCGCCCGTCAAGAACGGCGTCGATAACTTGCTGCTGCCCCGGTCGGAATTGCTGGTATCCGAATGTTTTTCGTAATGCTTGTTCAGCCAGCGATGCCGTGCTGATGAGTTCTGCGGTAGACACGCCTTTCCTCGATCGTTAGAAGCTAATTTCTGAAAAAAACTAAATATACCCGATAAACTTCAAGTTGCAGCTTATAAGACGAAAGCCGCTGATTATCTTGAAGTACGACGAGTAGATGTTATTTCACTGTAAGGGCAGTTACAGCATGTCATTCAACATGACACCGATACCAAAACGGGTTTGCTTGAAATTGTAGTCAATCATCGATTCGCCATAACCACAGAAAAGCTGCGTGTAAATACGGACATGATTTGCGAGCGGATAACTCCAGCCCAACTCGCCATTGCCATAACCGCTGTTCCAGTTATAGCGCCCTTGGGCGGTAAATACGCTGTCACCCCAGATATAACCAACTTTCAGCCGGTAATAGCCCATATAACGGTTCATACCTGGGTTATCATCATGACGGGCGTTTTCGGGCAGCCGATACCACGATTTCAAATCCGCCTGCCAATTGCCATTCTGCACCATAAAACGGGCATAGAGGCGATTCCAGCTACGGGAAGTCGCTTCCGGCCGCCCGTTAGATTGATGGTTAAACCCCGCTTCAATTTCCCGCAGGCGCCAACCCGCAAATTCATAATCCGTTAACCATGCCAGAAAAAGTTGAGGTTCATAATTCGTTTCACGAAATGGAGACGATTCCTTTTTATTACTGAGTTGCCACCATGAACGCTGTGTGTAAGAAGCCCCAAGCAACGAGTTCTCTCCTGCAATTCCCCGCCACAAGGGAAAACCAAAACTTATCTGAAAGCTCACTTCATCTCTGCGGGCATTATCTGCCCAATCATAACTATGAATTGCCGATTTATTCATATTGGCATCATAAGTATAAATAATGTAGTTCGTATCATAGGGATAGAGCATTAGCGGAGAATCTTGCTCGCCCAGCATCGTCGAGAGCACGCTCCCTCTCACGCCACCCCCCTGCTTTTCTGCGGCCTGAGCCAATGGAGATAATAGGCCGATAATAACCAGTATTTTCCATAATAAACGCATGTCTGGTTTTCCTGTTGAATAATTTCAAGCTAAAAAAATTACCGCTTATTCTACACGCTATTTGATTATTTTTTGTAGTCCGTTTTTGCCCTGAGAAAGGGTTTGTCGAAGCGCTTCACAAACTGGCAAAGTCGATAATGAAAGCATAAACTTAACAAGTTATTAACCACAAACACCCATTTAATATTGGTTTGTTTTACTTTTTATTATCAGGAATTCCGCCATGGAAAATATTCAGCGAGTAGACCCCCTCTTAACCCCAGAAGAAGCCCGTCAATTTATTGGTGAAGTTTTTGTGTACCATATGCCATTCAATCGCCTGTTGGGTCTTGAACTGCTCCGCTTTGAGCAAGACTACACAGAACTGCAATTTCACCATCAGGAAAAGTTGGTCGGCAATATGATCCATAAGATTCTGCACGGTGGTGCGATCGCGTCCATATTGGATGTTGCCGGCGGGCTGGTTTGTGCAGGCAATGCACTAACAGCAATGGAAACGCTCACCATCGCCGAGATCCAAAAACGCCTGACCACATTAGGTACTATTGATTTGCGCGTGGATTATCTGCGACCCGGACGCGGTGAAATATTTACCGCCAGTTGCAACATTATCCGTGCCGGCAATAAAGTCTCTGTCGCCAGAATTGAACTGCATAATGAAAAACAAGTGCATATTGCCAGTGCAATGGGGACTTATTTAGTGGGTTAATGTTTTTCATTAAAATAAATGAAGGAATGTGCCACAAAACACATTCCCTTTTCATGGATACCGACAACGGCCAAACATTCTCATTTCCAACCCTGCCTTTCGTTTATAATTTATTGATTTACATAAATTATTAAGTGATTTCAATCACATTTGTCAGATCATTTATCATACACCCCAAAGAGGTGCTATATCCTTCTCTGTGTTATCTGAACGACAAGACCTTGAAGTTTGTGAGGTAAGGACATAGGGATAGTCGCTCTTGTTGTCGGTTCAGGGAAGAATGCCGTATCCCTCTGCCAGATGCTTATCAAGCACAAGCCGTCAACATTCTTATCGCTCTCAATGTCCTCCGCATTAAATCTTCTCCGTTATCCCTCTAAAAAGGAACAACTGATAGCGGAATAACGCGCTTACGATAGCGCTAACTATTCGGATAACACGACAACAGAAAGACAACTCCACACACCAGATGGCCGACTCTGGCAGGCAAAAACCACGGTTAATAAGGTTGGAGAACTTAATTTACTGACTATCAATGGTAGTCATACCCTAACGCTGGAACGGGATGAAGATGGGTATGAATGGCACCGCCAAGCTGATAAAGGTTTTATCCTGCGGCAAGAGCACTCGTTAATGGGCCAGCTCACTTCCCAACGTGCCGGACGCAACACGCAATTTTTTGCCGCTCATGAAGTCGCGGATATCCCGCAACCTACATTGGCAGGGCTAGATCGCGAATATCGTTACGATGATGCGCTTAATTTGGTGGCAGCAAATGATGAGCGGCAATGGCTACGTTATGTGGTTAATGGTAATGGACAAGTGACCTCAGTCAGTGCCGGTGAACGGTTATGGGAACATTATCAATATGATGCGTCCGGCTATCCATCCCGCCGTTTTGATGGACTCAACGATATTGATGGAGAATGGCTCTATCAAAAAGGTCACCGGCTGAGACGTCTCGGTCAGC